>JAYVGZ010000553.1:0-12388 GCA_043771805.1 Pseudomonadota bacterium | reverse complement strand
CTCGAATCGGCCGAGGCTGAGGTAAAAGAGGTCGAGGCGAGAACAAGAAACCTCGAAGTAGATAAGCGAAAGGCGGCAGACGACATCGTGCGCCAAGCTGAGGCCGAGGCATCAGCAGCTGTTTCACAGGCTCGAGAGAAGGCGGCCAGACTTTCAGTCCAAGCGACCGACCTCCTTAAGGGAGAAGGGCGCGCAGCAGAGGTTGAATACCGATCTGAGTTAGTTGCAAGGGCTCTTCAGCTTGCTCGTGAAAAGTTCGAGCAAGGGGCTTTCGCCGGCAAGGAAGCAGGGTACCGTGACGCCGCAATGAACCGTGCCCGACGGCTGTTACAGTAGGCGGGGGAAGGCGCGTACCTGAATTGAATGACAGAAGTGATTGATAGAAGTGATTGATAGAAGTAACTGAGCAGAAAACTCGGAGAGTTTCAAAGTGGCACTAGGACAGGAAGACAAAGTAGCAAGACGGTACGGGAAGGCGCTCTTTGAAGCGTGCGATCCGACCGCTTTTGATCAGACCCTAGAACAGCTCGCTATGCTTTCTTCGTTGTGGACTCAGTCTGAAGATTTCCGCGAATGTAATCTTAATCCCCGTATCACCGACTCGCAGCGCAGCGATGCGCTAGAGTCGGTCGTTGGGTCGTTGGGCGGCTGGAAGAGTGAGCCAGTGAAGCGCACAGTTCACATCCTCGTTTCATTACGAAAGGCGGCAGTGTTGCCGCGCCTTGAGGAGGTTTTTGCTGCCTTCGTGCGTGAGTACCGGAAAAACCTAGCGCTTGAGATAACCTCCGCGCAACCACTCGGAGCAGAGGAAGCGGCGCAAATGCGAGAGCGGCTCAGCGCTGCCTTGGGAGGCGAGGTCACCCTTTCAACTCGCCACGATCCAACGCTGATCGGTGGCATCACCGTTCGGTTAGGTGACAAATACTTAGATCGCTCAGTTGCAGGCACACTAAGCCGCCTTGCTGAGCAGTTGACCCGTTAACAAATGAAATGTTGTACAGCGTAGCTGCATAGAGGACTATGGACATACGAGCAGACGAGATTAGCAGAATTATAAAAGATCGAATCGGAAACCTCTCCGGAGATCAGGATTTGAGTGAAGTCGGTACCGTCTTATCGGTTGGCGACGGAATCGCTCGCGCTTACGGATTGGGGAAGGTTGCTCTCGGCGAGCTCGTTGAGCTCACAGGTGGTATCCGAGGCATCGCGCTTAACCTTGAAGAAGACAACGTCGGTATCGTTGTCATGGGTGATACGAGCAAAATTAAAGAAGGTGACGTTGTTCGAAGAACTGGACAGATTGCTCAGGTTCCGGTTGGCGAGGCGCTGATTGGTCGCGTTGTTGATACTCTTGGCAATCCCATCGACGGGCTCGGCGACGTGAAGACTACAGAGTTTCGACGAATTGAGATTAAGGCTCCTGGTATTGTTAAGCGTAAATCCGTGCACGAGCCCATGCAGACTGGCCTCAAGGCCATCGATGCAATGACGCCAGTTGGCCGAGGCCAACGTGAGTTGATTATTGGCGATAAGAAGACTGGAAAGACAACGGTAGCAATCGACACCATTATCAATCAGAAAGGCAACGGTGTTATCTGTATCTACGTTGCTATCGGTCAGAAGCGATCTTCAGTTGTGCAAGTTGTAGAGCGACTTAAAGAGCACGGCGCTATGGACCACACAATCGTGGTGGCAGCGACTGCCTCTGAGCCTGCGCCCCTCGCCTTCCTTGCTCCGTATGCCGGTTGCACCATGGGCGAATACTTCATGGAGAAGGGAAAACACGCGCTAATTATCTACGACGATCTCTCCAAACACGCAGTTGCGTACCGAAGCATGTCGCTTCTTCTTCGTAGGCCGCCAGGTCGTGAAGCGTATCCCGGAGACGTATTCTATCTTCACTCTCGTTTACTTGAGCGTGCAGCTAAGTTAAATGATGCTGAAGGCGCGGGATCACTCACAGCGCTTCCGATCATTGAGACGCTTGAAGGTGACGTAGGTGCGTACGTACCAACAAACGTGATCTCGATCACTGACGGACAGATATTTCTCGAGGCAGATCTCTTCAACTCGGGTATTCGACCTGCAGTAAACGTCGGTCTTTCGGTATCTCGAGTAGGTGGTGCGGCGCAGGTTAAGGCGATGAAGAAAGTCGCTGGAACTCTTCGTCTCGATCTCGCACAGTACCGAGAGAAGCAGGCATTTGCTCAGTTCGGATCCGACTTGGATGCTGCTACGCGCGCGCAGTTAGCGCGAGGTGCTCGACTAGTCGAGATTCTTAAGCAGCCACAGTACGCTCCGATGCCAGTAGAGCTACAGGTCTTGTCGATCTTTGCGGTTTCATCCGGCTTCACTGATTCCCTAGAGATCTCGTCACTGCGAGCATTTGAGGAAGGTCTTCACAAGTTTATGGCGACTTCTCACGCTGACATTATGGAAGATCTCCGAAAGCGCAACGAACTCGACAAGGACATTACTGAGAAGCTCAAGAAATGTATCAAGGCATACGTTGAGCAGTTCTCGGCAGGTGTTTCTGCTACTACGCCAGATTCTGCAAACGGGGTACCGAAGAAGAGCGTCGGCGCAGCAACGACTTCTCAGGCCACGGCTGCATAAAGACCTCTTACCAAGCAAGGAGACTGCATGGGCGGTTTAAAAGAGATTCGCCGACGTCTGAAGTCGGTGAGCAACACAAAAAAGATTACCTATGCGATGAAGCTGGTTTCAGCGGCGAAACTACGCAAAACGCAAGAGGCAGTCGCGCGCTCGAGGGCATATACGGATGCCCTAAAGGGTGTTCTTGCACAGCTTCAGGCAGGGAGTGAGTTTTCTCATCCGCTGTTGGAGGCCAAGCCGGAGGTAAAGAAGATTCGGGTTCTGATTTTGGGTGGCGCACGGGGGTTGTGCGGGGCGTTCAATACCAACGTTAATCGCCAGGTTGAGATCTTTTTCCGCGAGAAGGGTGAGAAAGGAACAATCGAAATCAATGCCACCATTCTTGGCAAAAAGCCCGCGGAGTATTTCCGGCGAGTAGCTAAGCCGTACGTCGAAGCAATCGAGATCTTGCCCGATGATCCAACAGCATGGCCAACTGACGATGTTTGTCAGCGTCTTGAGTTGGAGTTCCTTCGGGGAGATTTTGATGAACTCTACCTTCTTTACACCCGCTTTCGATCAGCCATCTCCATGAAGGCGACAGTAGAGCGGCTCTTTCCGCTTGATCGTGAGGCGCTCGTAGTAACGCAGCCAGCAGCAGCAGGTGCAGCAGGTGGCGCAGCAACAGGAAACACGCTCTTTGAACCAAGTCCGCAGCTCGTATTTGATGCTGTAGTGCCACGTATAGTGCGCGCTATGGTGAGGCAAGCAGCGCTCGACACGAAAGCGAGCGAGCATGCTAGTCGAATGACAGCTATGGATAACGCAACAAAGAATGCAAAGGATCTGATCCATGGGCTAACGCTCAAGCGCAACAAGTTGCGTCAGACCGGCATTACAAGTCAGCTTCTCGACATTGTCGGCGGCGCTGAGGCACTCAAATAATAAAAGGAAGGGGATATGACAGAAAATTTTGGACGAAAGGGAAAGATCGTTCAGGTGCTTGGCGCCGTTATTGACGTTGAATTCGCGCAAGGTGCTGGGCTGCCGTTTATTTATGATGCCCTTGTTACAACAAACGCGACAATCGATGACCAGCCGAATAATCTCGTCCTCGAAGTTGCCCAACACATGGGCGATAACATGGTGCGTTGTATCGCGATGGACTCTTCAGAAGGGTTGGTTCGTGGTCAAGAAGTTGTAGACACCGGCGCTCCAATATCTGTTCCAGTGGGTCCAAAGACACTTGGCCGAATAATGGACGTAACGGGTCGACCGGTCGACGAGGCTGGCCCTATCGATACCGATATCCGTTGGGCGATTCACCGACCAGCGCCCTCGTTTGACGAGCAATCAACATCGAAGGCAATTCTCGAGACAGGTATCAAGGTAATTGATCTCTTCGCCCCGTTCCTTAAAGGTGGAAAGGTTGGTCTCTTCGGTGGTGCCGGCGTAGGGAAGACCGTTATCATCATGGAGCTCATTAACAACATCGCTAAGGCGCACGGTGGATACTCTGTGTTCGCGGGTGTAGGCGAGCGTACTCGTGAAGGTAACGATCTCTGGCATGAGATGAAAGATTCAGGCGTTATCGATAAAGCGTGCCTCGTATACGGCCAAATGAGTGAACCACCAGGCGCACGTTTCCGAGTAGGTCTCTCAGCACTCACAGCGGCAGAGTATTTCCGTGATGAAGAGGGTAGGGACGTACTACTGTTCGTAGATAACGTATTCCGATTCCTTCAAGCGGGTTCAGAGGTTTCTTCTCTCCTTGGTCGTATGCCGAGTGCCGTTGGTTACCAACCAACCCTCGCTACGGACATGGGGCAGCTTCAAGAACGAATTACCTCAACAAAGAAAGGCTCGATTACATCCATTCAGGCTGTATACGTTCCTGCGGACGATTACACAGATCCAGCGCCAGCTACGACGTTTGCCCATCTTGATGCAACTATCGCTCTTGAGCGATCGATCGCAGAGAAGGGTATTTATCCAGCGGTGGATCCACTTACGTCTGGCTCGTCTGTTCTTGAGCCTTCAGTAGTTGGCGAAGAGCACTACCGAGTTGCACGTAAAGTTCAGCAGACGTTGCAACGGTACAAGGATCTTCAGGACATCATCGCTATTCTCGGTATGGATGAGCTATCAGAGGAAGACAGACTTACCGTTGCGCGAGCACGTAAGATAGAGCGATTCCTTTCACAGCCATTCCATGTTGCTGAGACCTTTACTGGCACACCAGGTGTTTATGTGAAGCTCGAAGAGACCATCAAGGGTTTCGGAGACTTGGTGGACGGAAAAGTAGACGAGCTTCCAGAGCAGGCTTTCTACATGGTAGGCACGCTTGATTCCGCCAAGGAGAAGGCAGCCAAGTTAGCTGCAGAGTTCGCGCAGGCTGCGTAATTAGAGGTCCGCTTATGGCTGATGGAAGTCTTCAACTCAAAGTGTTCTCAGGGCGTGGTCTCGAAGTCGAGGCTGAGGTCAAAGTTGTAACTGCGCCGTCTGCCGTTGGTGAGTTGGGTTTTCTGCCGAACCACTGTGACTATGTTGGGCTCCTTGATGTTGGTGTAGTTGAGTATCAGCCGGTAGATGGGGGGTCTGCAGGTCGCTTTGTAGTTACAGGCGGACTGTGTACTTTTGCCGGCAACACTCTGAAACTTCTCGCTGACTCCGTTGACACCTTAGAGTCAATCGACCGGGCGAAGTACGCGACAGATAGAGCTGAGCTTGAAGTTAAGAAGGGCTCTATGAGCGATCTAGATCCTGAGTTCCTCCTCGTCTCGCAGAAATTGGCGCGCATTCAAGCGATTGATATTTTGCTCTCGCGTGCAGGCAAGAATTAGTTCGTAAAGAGAAGCAACTAGGTGCGGTCGTAGTCGAACACTGATAGGTGTCTACTACAAACGCATCTCCCCACCTTGAACTCGCTAATTCTTCGGCTGCCGCGAAGTCAGAGGAGTCTTCTTTCTTAATCGAAACCGGTTATACCGCGCAGGACCTATCTCTCTGTTCGACGCAAGAAGCCAGAGATCTCATCCCACTTGAGCAGGCTTTGCGTTTTGGGGTGCTGCCGCTCGCGGCACTTCGCACGAAAGCCGGGACTACCCTTCACCTCGCCGCAACGAATCGAACAGAAGATCTTCGAGGCGAGCTGAAATTCATTTGTGGTTCTGCTGTAGAGCTCTCGGTCGCCCCAAAAGGAATCCTAGAGGACGCAATACTACGCGCATACCTCGGATCAGAAGCAGCACTTACGCGAAAACTACGATCGATCGAAGGATCGAAAGCCATTCGAACTAGATCAACTCGAGAGCCAGTCACGTTGCAAGACGTCAACGGAGATGCCGCCCAGTTTCTTGCTGAGCTAATGCAGCACGCGGCGGTTCGCGGGGCATCCGACCTACACCTTTGTCCAACCAATCAGGGCGCAGTTATAAAGATGCGAGTTGACGGAGAGCTTCTCATTCAAGAAGAGTCCAGCTACCCGATCCACATCCATGATCAAATGGTTGCCCGTCTTAAGGTGCTTGCAAACCTTGATATCTCTAAGCGAACAACCCCACAGGACGGCTCTTTTGCATTCAAGTTGTTTTCTCGCACGGTATCGGTGCGGCTGAGCACTATCCCCACCATCAACGGAGAGAGTGTAGTCATCCGCTTCCTCTTCTCGCGCGAGCTTCCCGTACTGCGAGAGTTAGGAATCGAACCCACTACACAGCGCCACCTTGAAACTCAGCTAAAACGCCGAAATGGGCTTATTCTTCTCACGGGACCAACGGGGAGCGGAAAGTCGACTACCCTCTACGCTAGCCTCCTTGAGATCAAACGATCAGGGAGAAATGTTATTTCGGTCGAGGACCCAGTTGAAATTCCCCTTCCGGGAGTGGTGCAGGTACAGGTACGGGAAGACCAGGGGCTGACCTACCCAAAAGCAATCCGCGCAGTACTTCGGCACGATCCCGACGCCATCCTCATTGGCGAGATTCGAGACTGCGCGAGTGCTGGAATTGCGCTCGAAGCCTCTACAACAGGACATATAACCCTTTCTTCTCTCCACAGTCGCTCGGCTCTCGACGTACTACCTAGGCTTAAGGCGCTGGGGGTGTCGATGACCGAAGTGTTGCAATCGCTAGTGCTAGTCATGAACCAACGGCTACTCCCCACCCTCTGTGCTCGATGTAAGGTAGTCGACCTACTATCGTCGAGATCTTTTGCGGCCACTATCTACCAACGGGTCGGATGCCCCGCGTGTGATCACTCTGGCTTTAGTGGGCGAGTGCTAGTTTCGGAGACCTTGGTCTTGAGCGACGAGGAAACGCGGGGCGTTCTTTCTCTTGGGCTTACACGAGCCGAGACTTTAGAACGGCTTCCACCAGGGGCATTTGTTCCTTGGAGCATGTCTCTTGAGGCCGCTCTTCTAAAAGGGGACATCTCAACTGCTCAGTTCGAAGAGTTTATCGACCAGGAGTTGGATGGTTAAGTGTCGACATTGACCAGGATAAAACTCCTTCTCGGTTTCTATATAGCTCTCTGTTACTCTAAGATCGCTTTAACGTCTCAGTCGGTTACTGAAGTGGCCGATAACTCTAACTATGTAGAAAAATTGGACTCTTGCTAGTCGTCGGCAATGGTCGTAATATAGCGCCTATATGACGACCGAGCTCGAAAGACTTCTAAGTGTTCAACATCACGGTAGTTTACTTCTTTTCTGTGCCCGTGGGGTAGGTAAATCCACGCTCCTACGCAGTCAATTACAAAGCGCTGCCTTCGCATCGATCAACTTGCTTAGCGACGCCGAATTTTACTCCCTTAGTCAGCGGCCAGAATCGTTGCGAGATAGGCTTTCGAAGGCCCCCGCGGGAAGCCTCGTTATTATCGATGAGGTACAGAGAATTCCCGCTCTGCTCAATATCGTGCACCTGATGATCGAAGAGCATGGCCTAAAGTTTATTTTAACTGGTTCAAGCTCTCGAAAGTTGCGTAGAGGTAACGCGAATCTGTTAGCAGGTCGGGCAGACTTATACGAACTTTTTCCACTGACACACACAGAGTTAGCGGACGCATTCAATCTCTCCTCAGCTCTCAACTGGGGAACATTGCCGTCATTAATAACCCGCACTACTGACCAAGCGAAGATCGATTATCTGCAGTCGTATGTAGACACCTATCTCAAGGAGGAGATTGTAGCCGAGCAGCTCGTACGTAACCTGCCACCATTTCGCAGGTTCTTAGATGTTGCGGCGCAGATGAATGGGAAGATTATAAATTTCTCTGCGATCGCCCGCGAGATTGGAACGACATCTGATACTGTTAAGCAGTACTTCTCAATACTTGAAGAGACTCACATCGGTTACTGTCTACCGGCGTATCATTCATCCGTTCGTAAACAGATTATTCAGGCACCTAAATTTTACTTTTTTGATTGCGGAGTGCCACGAGCTATCCTTCGAACAAACGAGGGTAGTTTGCGAGAAGGTACTTCAGCGTACGGTGACGCCTTTGAGCACTTTATATTCTTGGAGCTGCTTCGTTTAAGTAGCTACAAGAGAAACCGCGCAAAGTTCTTTTATCTCAAAACAAAAGACGATGCTGAGATTGATATCATTATCGACCTTCCGAACAAGCCACTTACATTAGTTGAAGTAAAATCCTCGCAAAACATACACCCTGAAGATCTATCGGGGTTTGCGAAGCTAGGATCAGATTTTCCGAACGCAGCCATGTTTTGTTTGTGCCGTGATCCAGTCGAGAAAGAGATCCGCGGAGTACGGGTGATGCCGTGGCAGCAGGGGCTGGAGCTGATCTTAAGACGAGAAAGGGGTGAGGTAAGCTAGGCCTGTCGGCAAATCCCAGCTACTTCGCTAGAGGAGATTATCGTTCAAGAGTCGGATGGCTAGAAGATCGGTATTGAACTAAAGTGATCGCTCGCTCATGGCTAAACAACTTCCCTTACGCCCAAACGTCTGCATGCTCGTCTTCAATAGAGAAGGCAAACTCTTTCTCGGTGAGAGGGCAGGGAAGGGCGGGTGCTGGCAGTTTCCACAGGGCGGCGTTGAATCACAAATCTCCCTTGAAGAGAATGTCTTCAAGGAACTGGGCGAAGAGCTGGGGCTCAAACGAAAACAGATCGGACGCCTCGTTAAGCTTACAGCGACTCATTCGTACGACTGGGATAAAGTACCTGGCTACGCTAAGGGAAAGTGGAGGGGGCAGGCCCAAACTTTTTGGCTAATAGAGTTTATCGGAGAGGATAAGAACATCGACCTGTGTGCCGACGAGGAGCAAGAGCTTCAGTCTTGGAAGTGGTGCACACCCGAACAGGTTCGAAAATTAGCTGAGGCTAAGCGACTTCCTGGATATGAGGCGGCGCTTCTTGAATTTGAGGAGTTGGTTCGGGAAGGGGGCCTTGATGGCTAGACTATCTCGGGTCACCACTCAAGCGTGATTATCGCTCTTCCGAAAAAAGTACACACCATGGCGCAAACCTCTACCGTATATCAGCTCTCTGTCGAACTCTCTGATATGGATCGGGGTGTTTACGAGACCTTTAAGCTCTCCGTCGCTCTTCACCCTTCAGAGAGTATGGAATTTATGACGACAAGGGTTCTTGCGTACTGCTTGGAGTACGGCGAAGGGATTACATTCTCTCGAGGCGTGGGTGCCCCCGAGGATCCAACCGTTTCTCTCAAAGGACTCGATGGTTCATACAAGATCTGGATCGAGATCGGATCTCCTGATCCGGAGCGGTTGCACAAAGCCGCCAAGATTTCTGAGCGCGTAGCCGTTTACAGCCATCGACCGCTCGGACTACTTTTACAAGCGCTGAGGCAACGGCAAATATTTCGAGGTGAAGAGATCTCGGTGTATACCTTTGCGCCAGACTTCATTCGCTCCGTGAGTAGTGCAGTAGAGAGGCGCAGTGACTTCAGTGTCTCACGGAGCGATCAGACGCTTTATGTGACGATAAATGGACGCGATTTTTCTTCAGCGGTTGTAGAGAGTAGGATCTCGTAGCCTCTCGAGACATCGCTGTCAGAGAACATATGTAGCAGCTCTACAGCTCAAGTTCGTCAAGGTGGCCGAGCTTGTTGATTGCACTCACTTGAGAGGTTCCAAGCGTGCACTCGATCGCACAATGTTTCTAAGTAGTGATAATGCCACCTGTGGTGCCTGATTTGCCTGCGCGAGCACAGACGCTGCGGATTGTTGAAGGAGCGTGGAGGAGATCAACTCCTGGCGTTCTGCATGCATCATGAGACATCGAAAACACGGCAAGAACCAGCGCCGTGAATCTGACGGCTGTAGCGCCGAACGGTCGGCCCGACCACTGGTGGCATCTTTTGATGCCTTGACAAAACATCAGTTGGGCGAGACTCGAAGGCGCAGGTTCACTATCCCGCTTTTCACGCAAGACTACTCAACTGGGTCCCTGCTTGGTGAATCCGCCGCAGGCATAAATCCGAAACGAGATATAGTCGTGCACCCTAAGAAAATCCGCACAAACGATGCCCACCAAGACATCCAAAGGCAGATTGCTGCGGACGTCCATCAAACAATATGCATCGAATCCCTCAACATTATTTTTAATTCCGCACCAACACGCGGAACAGTCGCAAGATCGGTCCATATGAAAAAACTATTGATTATATTAGTCGCCCTTGTTGTCCTAGCAGGCGTCGGCATCGGCGGGGCATTGTATGCGACCTCAGGGCTCACTGACGCAGCCTCGGCTTTTTTCGATGCAGTCAAAGCTAATGGATAGGAAAACCAATTAATTCGCAAGCCGTATCAGTTAGTTGAGATGGTAGTTGTAGGGCGGTAGTTTAACAAGGTTGAAACTACTTCCGCTTCCTGAGGGAGAACCACATTCGAGTGCGGAGAAAGCAGCAAATGAGGGGGTTTTCGGAGACTGTAATGCCCAAGAAGAAGTCAGAATTGGTCGGCTCCGGTAGCAAGATGGGTGAAAACGTGAATTTTTGGCAGCCGTCCCCATAGGCGTCAGTTAGGCGTCAAATTCCGGGTCAATAAGGTCGTACTCAACAAAATTGTCGAGCGCCTCTCCTCCTCCGCGCTACGGCGGACAAATGAAGCATCGATGTACTTAGGAATCTTGGGCGGCAGCCGAACGGTGCTCGTCAAAAGTAGGGAGGACTTCGTCTCGTAGCACCCCGTATGTTGGCTGGAATCGCTCTTCCCAGGCACGCTCTAAGTCATCACGGGAGTGGTAAACCAACTGGTACAGAACACTCGACTCCGGCTGCCTGCGCCTGTAGTGCTGCGTCTGGCCCCGAGCCTTCTCCCACCTGTAGCATTCCAGCATGCAGGGGGAATCGATGCTTGCGCGGCAGCTTTGGCTGCGGCCTCTACAGCGGCAACGAGAGAGTTTGAGGTTATCAAATCTCATAATTTATCACTCTGGGATCGCGCATCCTTGGCCACCGGACTTTCACTCAATCGAAAAGTTCTCACGGCAGATCGAAGTTGGGCGACACTATACCTTGCAATTGAAATACGACTAATTCGTTGAATGCTCGAACGGTATGACGTCGTTTGCTCCAAGCCCAAGAGATAGAGCTCTTCAATTGTTAAGGGGATAAAAATTATGGTCCGTGTCAACGGACCAATTCTAATCCACAATAACGCGCAAAGTTTTTAAAATCACCATCACGGGTGATGAGAGCACATCGGTGATCAATACAGCTCTGCGCGATAAGAATATCTGCAAGCCTCGCTTTCCGTTTGTGAGCTAGTACTTTTGATCTACTCACTCCTGCTCTTTCCCAAAATCCTACCTCAATTAAAAGTCTCGGTAAGGCCAGTATTGGGGCTAGCGTAGAGGTGGTAAGGGTGGCATCAGAAAGGATCTCGCTAACGACCGGTTGAGGAATAAATACGTCGGTTTTTTTTAGGTGCTCAATGAATGTTGTAACGTCTTTTCCAGACTCTCCCTCCAAAAAGGCAATTAGGGTGCTCGTATCGACAGCTACCACCCTAATCTTCCCTCAACTCAGACAATCTAATCGATGTCTTCACCTTGCCCCGTAGTGCCAATACCTGCTCGTAGGCTGTTTTGGCCACAAGAGCTTCAAGTGCTCTCGTGATAGTTGGCGTTATTCCCTCTCCCGAAAGCTTCTGCGAACTCGCTAATAATTTTGCGTCCAAATGAACTGTGATTTTTTTCTTCTTATGCATGCCATATATAATGCCATAATTACTGCCATAAAAAAAGAGGTAACTATTCACCCCCCGGGGGGGGGATTCTGTTGTGGAAGCAAGATTTTAAGATAAGGAAGATAAGGGACGCAACCCTTGAATTATGGGGCTCCGTCGACTTTACCCTCGTATAATCTCTCATGAGAATCTGGCAGAATCGAGATGTTCGTGTGGATTGTATAAACCGCGCAAAGATTTGCCTGTCGGGGTTATGTTGAAGATACACTATGAGTCCACATCGGCATATTTCACTTTTTCTTAATACCCCAAATTCAAGTTTACCGAATCTCGTGAAAAGCCGACTTACAGATCGTGGTCACCCTTCCTAACAAGGGTGTACCCGAAAGTTGAGTAGCAGTTAAAGTAGTTGTTCTTCACTTGCCTTGTTGATTCTCTGACCTGCAGAGAGTCTCTCGGAAGCACGCGATAGCTCTTGGGTAGCGTTCCCGAGGTAGCGCTGCACAGTCTGAGACTGTATGTTTGTTCCGATCTTAATCACACAACCAACCGCTAATCCTTAGCCAAGCACTGGCGACTTCCTTGCCTTTAAGTCTATGCAGCAGGGGGGCCCTGGATGCAG
>JAYVGZ010000552.1:0-2733 GCA_043771805.1 Pseudomonadota bacterium | reverse complement strand
GGTTAATCGCCTCTCCGTGTAACTCTTCTCCGGGGGCGAACTTCTCACCCTTAAATACCCATACCTTAACGCCGATAACGCCGTATGTTGTACTTGCCTCTGCGGTTCCGTAATCAATCTGCGCGCGGAGCGTATGAAGGGGTACTCGACCCTCACGGTACTGCTCAGTACGGGCAATCTCTGCTCCGTTGAGTCGACCCGAAACTCGAACCTTGATCCCCTCAGCCCCCGTGCGCTGAGCTCTGTTCACTGCTTCCTTCATCGTGCGACGAAAATTCACACGCTTTTCGAGCTGAAAAGCGATGCTTTCGGCAACAAGCTGAGCATCCATGTCAGGCTTGCGAGCCTCAACAATACTGAGGTTAACCTCTTTGGAAACTAGTCCCTTGAGGTCCTTGCGAAGATCCTCAATATCTTTGCCCTTCTTGCCAATAACGAGCCCCGGCTTCGCAGCGAAGATGTTAACTTTGATGCGAGACGCGGCACGCTCAATCTCAACGCGTGAGATACCAGCAGACTGAAGTCGGCTTTTAACGAACTTCCTTATCTTATTGTCTTCACCAATAAAGCGAGCGAATTCTTTGGTGGCGAACCACTTTGACTGCCATCCCTCGATGACGCCAAGTCGAAAACCGCGTGGATTAACTTTTTGACCCATAACTGAAAACTCCTACTTCTCGCCTAGAACTATTGTAATGTGGGACGATCGCTTACGAATCGGTGTAGCGCGGCCGTGTGCAGCAGGCATGTAACGCTTCATAGTTCGCCCAGCATCAACCCAACCGGCTGTTACCCAAAGACGATCCACATCTGCGCGTTCCTGTTCGCGAGCATTTGACACAGCCGATTCGAGCAGCTGCTTCGCCAAACGAGCACCCTTTCGCAGGGAGAATTGCAACATCTGCAACGCAGGCTCAACTTGCTTCCCTCGAATGAGGTCGATTACCAGTCGAGCCTTTCGGGGCGAGATACGGATGTGCTTCACGGATGCCCGCGAAACTTCTGTTACCGCTGCTTTTGACTTACCTTTCGTCGCCATAGTTTTATCCCAACTACTTCTCAATCTGCTTTGCCGGCTCAAAATCAGCCGACCTATTTTTCTCTAAGACCTATTTTTGTCTAAGAATTGTGTCACCCGCTAATGCGATGCCTGCGTTAGAGATGTTCAATCCTCTTAGGCCCCAGAGCCCTTAGCACTATGTCCCGTGTACGTCCTCGTTGGAGAGAACTCACCGAGCTTGTGACCAACCATGTTCTCTGTAACGAAAACAGCATTGAATTTGCGGCCGTTGTGCACAGCAAAGGTCAATCCGATCATATCCGGAGATATCGTCGAACGTCTTGACCAGGTCTTAATCGGGCCCTTGTGAGCTCCAGATTTTGCCCGAGCAACCCACTTAGCCAAACTGTTATCGATGAATGGGCCTTTCTTTACCGAACGAGCCATAACTTCCCCCTATTAATTACTTACGACCACGAACGATGAACTTCTGAGTTCGCTTATTTACCCTTGTCTTCAAACCCTTGGCCTTGAGACCCTTAGGAGAACAAGGATGCCGTCCACCAGAAGACTTGCCTTCGCCACCACCCATCGGATGATCTACTGGGTTCTTAGTAACACCGCGATTGTGTGGTCGACGATTGAGCCAACGACTTCTACCGGCCTTACCAATGACGATGTTTTGGTGGTCTGGATTGCTCACTGACCCAATCGAAGCGTAACATTCAATAAAAATCTTACGCGTCTCGCCTGAAGGGAGCTTTACCAACGCATAGTCACCTTCCTTAGCAACGAGCTGCGCCGCAACGCCGGCTGAACGAACGAGCTGTGCCCCACCCTTGAGCTTCACTTCGATATTATGGATGTTCTCACCAAGAGGAATAGAGCGAAGCGGCAAAGCGTTACCCGGCTTGATATCTGCCTCAGGACCAGCAGAAATAACCTGCCCAACCGAAAGTCCCTGCGGGGCCAAGATATACCGCTTTTCTCCATCCATGTACGTCACCAACGCAATGCGCGCTGACCGGTTGGGATCGTACTCAATCGATGAAACAGTACCTTTGATACCCACCTTTTCGCGACGGAAATCAATTATGCGGTAACGCCGCTTATGGCCGCCGCCCATGTTGATGTTGGTATTACGGCCGTAGTTGTTACGCCCGCCGGTACCGGAATATTTCGCAAGCAAACCCTTCTCAGGAGAATCCTTCGTAATATCGGAGAAATCCGAGACCGTTAAGTACCGACGAGTCGGTGTGAATGGTTTGAACGTTTTAAGAGCCATTGCTCCTCCTTAAACCCAGTAAACTTTTATGACCCTTACAGACCCTCTACCAGGTCGATTTTGTTTCCCTCGACCAGGGTGACATAGGCCTTCTTATACCCAGCGCGCTTCCCAAGGGAACGCTGAGTCCTCTTTAACTTACCCATGAATGTGCAAGTCCGAACGGAACTCACCTTCACGGCAAACACACGTTCGACCGCGCCTCGAATGTCTTCTTTCGAAGCTCGCGGATCCACCTTGAACACTACTGTCAGGCCATTCTCGCCAACTGCAGCGCTCTTCTCGGTGATAATTGGCGATTGAAGCAACCCGAAATCTGCTACCCGCGCGTTCGAAGTTTTAGCTGAAACTTTTTTTACCATAACTCAACGACCAACTTTCTATACTGTCTTCGATCCGCCTTGTCACGAATCGAGAACACTGCCTATTTGACCTGCTCTCCTACACG
>JAYVGZ010000551.1:0-6629 GCA_043771805.1 Pseudomonadota bacterium | reverse complement strand
ATTCTGCTGTGCGAGCGCGGCACCTGCTTCGGCTACCGAGATCTTGTTGTCGATATGCGTAGCCTCCTCATTATGAAGCAGACCGGTTTTCCGGTTGTTTACGATGCTACCCACAGCGTGCAACAGATGGGGGGAAGTGGCGGCAGTTCAGGCGGCTCACGCGAATACGTCCAAGCGCTCGCCCGCGCTGCTGTTGCTACCGGCGTAGATGGTTTATTCTTCGAGTGCCACGAAGACCCCGACCATGCCCCGTCAGACGGGCCGTGCATGTTACCACTTACACAGGTAAAGGGATTTCTGGACTCAATCTCTCGTATACGCGAGGCGCTCAGGTAACTTGTGGCTACTTCCTTGAACAGAAAACAGAGCCTCTGGCTTGGTGTCGGATTACTCGCTGTTTTCTTTACCGGTAGCGCTGTGACTATTTCTTCTCGGAGCTCACGAGCTATCCCGGTGTCGGCGTCGGGTCTGACGAAAGAGAGTGTGGCAGGGCTTAACTCCTCATCGCCTACTCTCTCGACGGAAGGAAGCGCTGGGTTCGTTCTCAATGATTTCCATCGAAGCCTCGTTCGGGATGGCAAAACAGTGTGGGAGATCTTCGGTACCAAAGGGCGCTACTCTCCAGCGAATGGCTCTGCCGAAGTGGAGAAACCAAACCTTACCTTATCAACAAAAGAGGGCGACACCGCGACACTGACTGCCGGCCGCGCCGTTCTTGAGCTTTCCGGCACAGAACTCTCGAAAGCCGACTTGTTCGATGATGTCGTTGTGCACTACAAAGACAAAACGACTCTTAAGACTTCAAAAGCTATTTACACCAAGGCAGACAACTCAGTTCTCGTACCGGTGTATGTAGAGATAGAGAATGACGTTATGTTCATCTCAGGAAATACCCTAACGGCCGATCTTGAGTCGCGGCACTTCACCATGGAAGGGGGAGTGAAGAGCGTAATTAAACCGAGAGTAAAGTAACTCGGATAAGGTAGAGTATGTATAGCTTACAGACCGTCACAGCTTCACTTCGATTTCTCGGTTTTTTGTTGCTCTGCTACACACCTGTTGCTACCGCTCAGAAGAAACCAACCCCCCGCGCACTCCCAAAGGTCACAACGGTTGTCACCAAAGCCCCTACGACGCCGAGCCCAAAAGCGTCAAGCGGTGCTCCCCAATCTATTAACAACCCTCTCGATACAACTACTCTCGATCAAGATTTTGGCAGCCTTCCTACCAACATTACCTCTGACTCACTGGTGCTCCATTCAAACGACCGAGTCTTTGTGTACAAAGGTCATGTAGTAGTGGTTCAGGGGGATATGACCCTTACCTCGAAGACACTCGAAGGAACGTATAACGAGCAGAATCAGATCGATAAGCTAGTAGCAAAAGGTGACGTGCTCATCACCAAGCAAGAGATCAAAGCAACGTGTCAGCAAGCGCTGTACGATGCCCCCAGTTCAACTGTCACTTTGATCGATAATCCTCAGCTACAGCAGAAGGACAGTGTGCTGAACGCTGATAAGATTAAGATCTTTCTTAATGATAATCGTAGTCAAGCTGAGGGGAATGTTCGAGTTACGTTGATTAAGCCAGAAGGGGGGAACCTTGGGATAGGACCGGCAAAACCTACTGCCGCGGCTACGGCGGTGACTACTCCTAAGTTTGTGACGAGTAATGCGCCTACGCCTAGGGAGGTGACGATTACGCCGAAGGCTACCATGGCGCCGACTGCTGCGATCCCAGTTAGGGGATCGCGCCCAGCCCAGCGGTGAAATAGGCGAATTCCACATAAAAGGGGAAAAGGTGCTGCTCAACTATGCTAGTCGGAAGTGCAAGTGTCTTTCGAGGCGCAGAGAAGTGAGTTAGTGATGATGAGCATTTTGGGAGGCCACCATGCGAATAAATCCACAAATATCAAGAATACTCCTCGGCCCGCTACTACTCTTCTGCCTAGGCTGCTCACAAGGTTTCGACCGAAATGGAATTCGACAAACTCTGTCAGAGGGGCAAGCGCCTGTCGTGAAAGACACCGAGGGATCTCTCTCGGATGTCCTTGCTGCAAAACCACAGCTCCCGAAGCGAGCTCGTCTAGCAGTCTCCTTTGAGAACGACTTCTTCTGGAGTGGTGGCGAAGAGGTAAAACAGAAGATCCTTGACGGTGTGAACGCAGCGACGCGGAATACCCCTTTTGTCGAGGTGTTCGCTGTACGCGACTTTGAGTCGAACGGCCGAATCAGGACAGCTTCCTCTGAGGGTCCCATGTATGAACAGCGAAAGGTGGCTGCCAGGTACAGTGCCGATGCAGTGCTTGTTGTGCGCGGCAATTACGATGACGATCGGTACGCAAATCCACTCGTGATTTTTGATATCGCCACACTGAGCCTCTCGGGCCTTTTTCTTCCGTCGCAGCAGATTGACGTTCTTACTATGCTCACCGCGTCTCTTTGGGATGTGCGTAATGGATATATGTATCTCACGGCAGAAGCCGAGGGTCTAGACCGAACCACTTACCCGGTCTATTGGGGAGGGGACCAGAGGCGAAAAACTGTTGAAGGTTCCAGGTTGGCTGCTGTTGATGCTCTTATTCCGGAATTGGAGAAGCGGTTGGAATCTGTGGAGATTCGGTAAGTTTTCTTCAGGCACAACTCTTTCGAACAACTTCTGCCTCGATTTCTCGCTATTCTATTCTGGACGTGCTTCAGGTGAGAGCAAGAGTCGAAAAAAACCACGCGCGCTTCAAGAAAAGCTGGCAACCTGTAAGCAAAGATCAAATTAAAGACAAATTTCGAAGTAGAGTATTTACTCTTGAGCTCTTCGGTAAATACCCTTAGAATAGAGTAATGAAAACGAGCCTCGACATCCCCGAAGCACTCCGAAAAGAAGCTAAAATTTATGCTGCTAAAACCGGCAGAGGCGTTGGAGAGGTGATCGTATACTGGGCATCTCTCGGTAAAGAGCTGGCAAAGAATCCGGGCAAAGCTAAAAAGCTCTTTAAGCCGCTAGACCTGGGCGAGCCGCTCATCGACATCACGTCACGCTCTGCCGTACATGACTCTCTAGAGGAACACGATGATTGGCTTAGATAGCAACATCATCATCTCCGCATTGGCAGCTACGAGCGAACAACACAAGGTAGTAATGCGCTGGTTGGCGAAAAACGAGGAGGCTCTTGGTGCGCCGAATTCGGTAGTCGCAGAATCACTAAGGGTTGTAACTCATCCACGATTCTACTCCCGTCCGACAACTCTACTGAAAGCGACCAAGGCTGTCGCAAACTTGTTTTCTGACTACTCGATAGTCGCACTTGGCGAATCCGATACGTGGATTGATGAGCTACAAGAGTTAGCTGAGCAGGATACCTCACTGCGAGGCAATTTGATCTTCGATGCTCGTATCTGTTTGTGTTTGAGGTATCACCGCATTAGGAAATGCCTCAGTTTTGATTCCGATCTCGAAAGATTTGGGTTTATTAGCCGGATCGTACCAAATTGATTGTGGTGTTACGGCTCAAATCAGCCTTATCAGATTAATCTGCCACCCGTTTGCTGGCCATGGAGATCAACTGTGATAAAGTCTGCTTAGTCCCTCTGTAATTCAATTTCGGAGCAGAAACATGATACGTGGCTTTCTGATAGTGGTCGGGATAATTGCACTGACTTTTCTAGGCACCAGTCTAGTTGCCCAAGAGGTGTCGCCACCGGTGCCGCAACAATCGATTAATTCTTTTCAAAAACCAAGTCCAGAGAAGCTGAAGTCAATTCTCACAGCGGATCAGTTCGAGATAACGCAGAATTCGGGCACAGAATCCCCCTTCCGGAACCAGTATTGGAACAACAAAGAGCCGGGAATCTACGTAGACATAGTTTCTGGAGATCCACTTTTTAGCTCGATTGATAAGTTCGACTCGGGCACAGGCTGGCCGAGTTTTACGAAGCCGATATCGGACGCAAAGCTTGTCGAACATCAAGACTTTAACGCGTTCCTCGGGTCCCGAACCGAAGTGCGTTCGCGTCTTGCTGATTCACACCTAGGTCACGTGTTTAATGATGGCCCCGCGCCGACCGGAAAACGGTACTGCATGAATTCAGCGGCCCTCCGTTTTGTGCCGGTGAAAGATTTAGCGGCGAACGGCTATGCGCAATTCAGTGCACTGTTCGAGAATGTTGCTCCAAAGTGAGACTCTGATGGGTAGGGGCTGACAAGGAGCTCCTCTATCGGGGCGCTCGGCGTGAAAGGTCACAACAGGTCTGGAGTCTTCTGAAGTTGCCCCGTCAGTGCATCTTGTCTCCACCTCAGAAACCGACTATTCAAGACTCACATTAACCTGGAGCAAATACGATGCTAGGAATCCTCTCAAGATACGCCCACTGGCTCCACGGACAATGGCCTGCTGGTTTAGTTGAGAAGCTGCCAATCGTTGCATCAGACGGAGAGTCAAACGTTCCCGGCCTCTACGTTGTAGGAGATCTCACAGGCGTCCCTCTTTTAAAATTCGCCCTCCAATCTGGTACCCTAGCAGTTCGCACAATTGTAGCAGACCCAACTTTTCGTACACACGCGACCGCTGAGACGAACGGGGCAAAGAACGGGATGAAAAGTGATATCCTTGATATCGCAATCCTTGGCGCCGGCGTAAGCGGAATCGCTGCCGCAGCCGAATCAAAAAAACAGCACCTTTCCTTTAAAGTGTTCGAAGCGAGCCAAGCATTCAACACTCTCATTAACTTCCCAAATCAGAAACCGATCTACACCTATCCGCTAGAGATGGTGCCCGCCGGCGATGTACAGGTTCATGGTGATGTAAAGGAGACCCTCTTAGAGGAACTGGAGCAACAACGGAGTAAGCTTGGTCTTGAGATAGAAGCTGCTAGGGTAGTCGGGGTTAAGCCCCGAAGCGGTCACTTCGATGTCGAGCTCGATGGCGGCAGTATCATAAAGGCCCGTCGAGTTATCGTCGCGATCGGCCGCAGCGGAAACTTCCGAACACTTGGCGTACCAGGCGAGACTCTTCCGAAAGTGTTCAACCGCTTGCATGATCCGAAAGAGTACTCAGGCAAAGCCGTTCTGGTCGTGGGTGGGGGCGATTCGGCACTTGAAACCGCGATAGCACTGAGTGGCGCGCATGCGAACGTCACCTTGAGCTACAGAAAAGGTGAGCTTGCTCGGGCGAAGCCTGAAAATATTGAGAAAGTGAAATCACTCACCGAGCAGGGGGATCTTCGTCTTGAACTGGGAAGTGCTGTAACAGAAGTCCAAGATAAAAACGTACTACTGCAAGTCGCTCCGAATCGCGCCACCGAAGTTCTCCCGAACGACTTTGTCTTTACGATGCTCGGTCGCGAGGCTCCCCTCGATTTCTTTCGACGGGCAGGTGTTCGCATCTCTGGTGAAACTACAACCCTAAGCACTGTCGCGCTTATCTCCTTCTTTCTTTTCTGTGTCTTCGTCTACACATGGAAATCGGGCGGCCCAACACAACACTGGCTAGATCCATTTCCTGATAAGATGCCTGAGTTCATTGCGTCTTTCGGTGGCTGGTGGGATGCGCATGTGGCCGATCGTTCGACGCTGCTAGGAACACTCGCCGTGTCCCTCAAGAGCCGCTCGTTCTACTACACCCTCACCTACTCACTGTGCGTCGTTATCTTCGGCTTCAAGCGAATGAAGCGACGACCAACATCGTACGTGCGCGTGCAGACATTGTTCTTGATGGCGGTACAAGTCGTGCCTCTCTTTATACTTCCGGAGCTTATCTTTCCCTGGCTTGGATACAACGGATGGTTCAACACCGGATTTCTTAGAACTGTGGCCGATAATCTTTTTGAACTGTACATCCCAGCTGAGCAGTACTTAAGCGGACAGTGGCCCGAGTGGGGTCACCCACGAGCCTACTGGCGCGCCTACGGGTTTATCCTTGCCTGGCCTCTTATGGTGTACAACGTATTTACCCCTGCACCTATGTTGTGGTGGCTAGTAATTGCGTTCATCCAAACCTGCGTCATTATTCCTGGCCTGGTGTATTTTTTCGGTAAGGGCGCCTACTGTGGTTGGATCTGCTCGTGCGGTGCACTCGCAGAAACCCTTGGTGATTCGCTCCGCCATAAGATGCCTCACGGCCCCCGTGTCAATAAACTGAACCTCGCAGGCCAGGTTATTCTCGCAATCGTCGTAGCATTACTCGGTCTAAGGATCGCGGGTTGGATATGGCCATCTCTCGGTGCAGGGAACCTCTTCGAGCTGCTCTTCGAAGGGAAAAACGAGGGCGGAACGACAGTCAACTACTTCTCGTACAAGTGGATTGTTGATGTGGGCCTCGCAGGGATCGTTGGCGTTGGACTGTATTTCAAATACTCCGGGCGAGTATGGTGCCGGTTTTTCTGCCCCCTAGCAGCGCTCATGCATATCTATGCGCGATTCTCTCGCTTCCGAATCTTTGCTGAGAAGAAAAAATGCATCTCTTGTAATGTGTGTACATCGGTGTGCCATCAAGGGATCGACATTATGAGTTTTGCGAACAAGGGAATTCCAATGGAAGACCCAGAGTGCGTGAGGTGCTCAGCGTGCGTGCAGAGCTGTCCGACAGGAGTTCTCTCTTTTGGAAAAACCGGGCGGTCAGGACTTCCTATACTCGA
>JAYVGZ010000550.1:0-9330 GCA_043771805.1 Pseudomonadota bacterium | reverse complement strand
CAAAAAAACGTCGAGGAACCCCGGCATCCATCTGCTGTAAAATCATAAAGTCGTTAACAAGACGCTCAAGCCGAAGTCCACCTCGACGCACCGCATCTAAGAGGTTCTTTGCTTTATCGCCATCTAATTTCGGCTGATGGTCTAAAAGGAGTTCCATGCCGGTATTGATGGCAACCAGTGGAGTTCTGAATTCATGCGATAAGGTATGAATCACTTTACGCCGATAATTGTCGTATTTCTTTTCGGTCATCGCCTTAAGCGACAGGGCTCGTGATACTTTACCCTTTACAACCGCAAGGAGCTCACGTGGCTCGAATGGCTTACAAAGGTAGTCGTCTGCTCCCACTTCTTTTCCATGTTCTATGTCCAATTTGTCGTCCAGAGCTGTGAGGAAGACAAAAGGGATGTGAGAGCACTCAGGGGTTTTACGAACGGCCTCATGGAGCTCGAATCCGCCCATCTTGGGCATCATCACATCACAAATAATGACGTCTACCTTTTTCTGAGAAAGCAGGTCCAGGGCCTCTTGGCCATTCTTGGAGGTAAAGACTTGATAGTTTTGAGAGCGGAGTAACCCCTTAAGAACATCCACGATCAGTGGATTATCATCGACGACCAATATGCATGGCGGCTGACCTCCATCCACAGGTGGCTCATTGGCGCCCGTCGACACTGCTTTGTTAGGCACACCGCCCTTCTGGTCGCTCGTCATTGAGTTATCGCCTTAACCGCTAGGGACACCGCATGCCTCTTGACACAAAGCCCCCGCCCCTTAATCATCGGCCACCACGCCCAGCCTCTTAATGGGCTTCAACAGGCGTCCGAAGGAGTTTGTAAATGGCCGATATATTTGCTTTTTTTCCGGGTCAAGGATCACAGAAAGTTGGCATGGGAAAGGAACTGTACGAGCATTACGAAATTGCACGCTCTTTGTTTGCCCAGGCCGATGAGGTGCTAGGCTTCAGTCTTTCGAACGCTTGTTTCGAGGGCCCAGCCGATCGACTGACACTTACCGAGATAGCCCAGCCCGCAATCCTCACTGTCAGCGTTGCTTGCTACCAGTTGGCGATGGCCAATCCTGCCACCGCCCAGCGCGCTATAGTCGCGGCAGGTCACTCGCTTGGTGAATACTCCGCTCTCGTTGCAGCCGGCGCACTCTCGTTTGAAGACGCCGTCCTGCTCGTTCACAAACGGGGGAAGTATATGCAAGAGGCGGTGCCTGTCGGAACCGGCAAGATGATCGCCGTACTTGGAAAAGAGCTCCCCGAAATTGATTCGGCTCTCGGACAAGTACCTGCAGGAGAAGTAGCAGAAGTCGCTAACATCAACGCTCCCGGTCAAGTCGTCATCGCAGGCTCGGTTGCAGGCGTGAATTCCTTCGTAACACATCTCGGCTCAGCGAAGGTGATCGAGCTCGCTGTCAGTGCTCCCTTCCATTGCAGTCTCATGAAACCCGCAGAAGAACGTCTCCGCGGGGACCTTGCGACCATCACAATAAAACCACCCGCCTTCCCGGTCGTCCAGAACTTTACGGGTCAGGTTGCAAAGGACTGCGAGGAGATCCGTGAGAACCTGGCAAGACAGGTGTGTGGGAGAGTACGATGGGTAGAGTGTGTTCAGCGCGGCACTACTGATTTTATGCCTACAGCAGTGTGGGAGTATGGAGCAGGGAATGTCCTGACTGGCCTTGCTCGTCGAATTGTACCGGAACTACCGAGGGTAAATATTGACTCGCCCGCGGCCCTCAAAGGCTAACCTGCGATACTCCTGAGTGCATCGTTGGGATTGATAACGGTTGTGGTTATCACTTGAACCGCCGTCATCTCGAGCTGTAAGCGAGAGATCCACTCCAGATCAACCAAACCTCTTCAAGCAACCTAGCGGGGTGCTATCCCACTGTCGAAAGAAGGATACGTATACATTCTTACCATTCGTTACCTCACCTTCCTCTACTAAGGCTGTCAGGTAATAGGCAGCGGGGATAGCGATCTGAAGTGGACTCCTCTGCTTCGCATCGGAGTGACCGTGGGACACGGCCAATGAAGCTAGAGCGAGACACAGGCTCTACTAATTCTCGCCTACTACAGTGTTGGTGTACGGAGCAGAGAGCGTCTTGACTGGCCTCGCTCGTCGAATCGTACCGGAACTGCCGAGAGCAACTATTTACTCGCCGGCGGCCCTCGAAGGCTAACCTGCAATACTCACCGCGGCGGACTTTCGCCGCAGATGGTAGGCGCAATTTTTCGAACACGAGTGCCGGTCTGCCCGTTCCAGACAGCCGGAGCAAACTATAGCGGCAGTCCCGCACTCGGTACAGTTCACGCTTTCCTTCGCTGGATTTCCGCAGTGCGGACACAGCTTGTAGGTCTTCGATGCCTCGAGATTTTGGTCGACGGCTACGCGGTGATCGAAAACGAAACACTCCCCTTTAAAATGTCCGTTAGGGAATTCTTCCAGGTACCTAAGGATTCCACCCTCTAGCTGAAAAACATTTTGGTAACCGAGGCGTTTCATCTCAGGAACCGCCTTTTCACAACGGATGCCACCTGTGCAGTAAAGAAGGAGCTTCTTATCGTGTGGAAGCGCCTCACGCTCGACAAAGCGCTCAAAATCACTGAATTTTGTTAATTTCGGATCGATCGCCTTTTCAAAAATTCCGATCTCTGTTTCATAAAAATTTCTGGTATCAACGAGCACTACGTCGGGATCACTGTTTAACAATTCATGCCACTCGCGGGGGGAGAGGTGAGTACCCTCTGAATCCGTGTGCAAGAGAGTTTCGTCTTTCGTTGTTATGATCTCGGCTCGCACATCGACCTTAAATCGAGCAAATGGCATCTTTTCAGCTACCGAATCCTTAAATTGGATCTCATCAACTTTCAGGAGCTCGACAATAAAGATCTTGAATTGCGCGATTGCTTCACTAGAGCCCGCTATCGTTGCATTAACTCCCTCGCGCCCCATGACGGCGAGGCCGTGGATTTGATTAGCAGAACAGAAATTCTCTATCGCAGTTCTAACAGCCACGAGATCCGTCTCTGAGATCTGTATAAACTTATAAAACGCTGCTATGTGGAAAAACTTCTTCTCCATAGTCATTTTATTTTACGCTCCCTAATAAGCCTTGGCAAAAATAGCGTCCTTACTCGCAGGTTTGCCCGTAATGACGCACTGACCCTCTGTTCCACTCTGCTCGAGAGGCATGCACCTGACAGTCACCTTCAGATCAGCCAAAACCGCCAACGCCTCAGGATCACCCGACCACTTTGCCAACACAAAGCCACCGTGAATCTCAGGTTTTTCGGCGTTCTTCGGGGTAAAGAACGCCCGAAATTCCTCACCGGTCTTTATGTCCCGGTTAATATGCTTATCTCTAAACTCGAGCGCCTGCCGAAAATACTCGCTCTGAATATCTTGCAGAAGCTGCGGCATATTTTTTACAACCTCTGACTTTGCGCCAAAAATTTTCTCGCGCGCCCCTTTATCACGGCGATAGACGACCACTTGTTGTGATTCGATATCACGCGGCCCCACCTCAAGACGCACAGGGATACCCTTCTTGATCCACTCCCAGCTCTTGTCCCCGCCACGCATGTCGCGCTTATCGACAACTACCTGCAGAGACTGCCCCGAGAAGTGCTCAGCTCGAAGTTCGTTTGCAAGTGACTCCGCGTACTCAAAAACTGCTCCTTCCAGCTCTGGCTTCGGAACGACCGGAATAATCACTACGTGTTTCGGCGCTACTTTGGGGGGTAAGCGAAGACCATCATCATCAGAATGCGCCATGATTAATGCGCCGATAAGCCTTGTTGAAGCGCCCCATGATGTTGTGTAGGCGTGCTCGGTTACCCCCTCCTTGTTTAAAAACTTAATGTTCGATCCCTTGGCGAAATTTTGTCCTAGGTAGTGCGATGTTCCTGCCTGAAGAGCTTTTCGGTCCTGCATGATCGCTTCGATGCAGTAGGTATCCACTGCTCCTGGAAATCGCTCCTCTGCTGTCTTCTCTCCCTTGATAACAGGAATTGCAAGGACGTCTTCGACAACTTCTCGGTACACCTCCAACATTTTAAACGTCTCTTCAACTGCCTCGGCTTGAGTAGCGTGAGCCGTATGCCCCTCTTGCCACAAAAACTCTGCTGTTCTCAAGAAGAGACGAGTACGCATCTCCCAGCGCACAACGTTGGCCCACTGATTTATAAGAAGGGGGAGATCACGGTACGACTGCACCCACCGAGAAAAAGACTCCCCGATGATGGTTTCCGATGTGGGACGCACGACTAGTGGCTCATCCAGGGGCCCTGCGGGAACTAGTTTGCCATCTTTAGCCTCCAGTCGATGGTGAGTTACAACGGCACACTCTTTTGCAAATCCCGCTACGTGCGAGGCCTCCTTCTCGAGATACGAGAGAGGAATAAAGAGCGGAAAGTAGGCGTTACTGTGGCCGGTATCCTTGATTCGGCGATCGAGCTCGCGTTGGATGGCTTCCCAGACACCGTATCCCCACGGCTTAATGACCATGCATCCGCGCACATCAGAGTTTTCAGCCATATCGGCCGCCTTTATAACCTGCTGATACCACTCAGGGTAATCTTCATTTCGACGAGGGGATATCGCACTCTTTTCCTGTGGGGCCATGACACTCCGGAAGTTAGGTCCTTAAATCTGCTCGCGAATGTACCATCCGAGCCAAATCCAAGTACAGTGATGCCACCAAAAAGTGTTTTCGCATGTAGAGCCTCTAATGCTCAGGCTAGGCTGATGTACTGCTCTGGACCGCGAGAGACTCCAATCGTCAAGGTTTCACATAGAATGGCGTTACATATATATAGAGGGTCAAGAGCGCTTATTCGGCGATTGTAGTGGAAAGAGTCACCCAGACTCTGCCGTATCCCAAGCCGGAATTCGCTCGTTCAATGGCCCTCTAATGGAATCCCGGAGAGAGTGTGGGCCGCTTCCTGGCCCATCGCTCGCCGGATCAACCCGTCTTTTCTGTTGTAGGGCGAGATGTATGAGCGACCAGCAAAATGATGAGAGCAAGGCACCACGTCGTCGAGGTTTAACATCCATGACACTTCAATGGCTCGCGGAGAAACTACAGCGAGCGGAAAAGATTAAGGCCGAACTGCACGACGGCACCTATCAAGTCGACACAAGTAAGGTGGCGCAGGCTATCTTAAACGGCGAAGGTGAGGCGGTAAAATAAGCGCCTGGTTTCGGGGCGAGTATTCCGACTCGCTCCGAAACCAAATTCCTTCATTACGCACACGCCTTGTCCACCGAGAAGCGTTGCCGATATTTCCGCGCCTCGCTGTAGCATGAGGGAATATAGAACACCAATTCATTCAGCTTTCGTACTCCAATAAGAATACTTTTTCCGAGCTGTCCCCCCCTCCACCGATCATCTACAAGTATTGAAAATACTGTAGATACATTTCTATGTCTGATCGCAACCAATCAAACCGCGTCTCTGCCGGCGGACTCCTTATCGCTCTCGGAATTATTTACGGTGATATCGGAACGTCTCCCCTCTATGTGTTAAAAGCCGTTATTGCTGACGAGCCAGTCTCTTCTGAAGTAGTTCTAGGCGCGCTCTCCTGCATATTTTGGACACTCACTCTTTTAACAACAATCAAATACGTCTTACTGACGCTAAGAGCTGACAATCGCGGCGAGGGCGGGATCTTTGCACTATACGCCCTGGTTCGGAAAAACGCGCGGTGGCTCCTCTTCCCGGCAATCGTCGGTGGCAGTGCCCTTTTAGCCGATGGAATTATTACTCCTCCAATCTCAGTCGCATCTGCCGTTGAAGGCCTCCGCAAACTCCAGCCTGACATCGCTACGGTTCCTATTGTGCTCGCAATCATCACTGGCCTCTTTTCAGTCCAACACTTTGGCACGCGCGCAGTGGGAAGATCGTTTGGCCCCGTGATGCTGGTATGGTTTGGAATGCTTGCGATACTAGGCGCGTTCTATGTTGTGCAGGTGCCGTCAGTCTTAAAAGCAGTGAATCCCTGGTACGCATTGAAACTTCTGTTCGATCACCCAGGAGGGTTTTGGTTACTCGGCGCGGTATTCTTGTGCACTACGGGAGCAGAAGCCCTCTACTCAGATCTAGGTCACTGCGGAAGGCAGAACATTCAAGTCTCGTGGGGTCTTGTTAAGGCTTCATTGATAACGAACTACTTCGGTCAAGGAGCATGGCTCCTCCAACGTCAGGGTCAGAGCGTCAGAGAGTTGAACCCTTTCTTCGAAATCATGCCCGGGTGGTTTTTGATTCCTGGGATCGCCATCTCAACTGCAGCCACCATCATCGCCAGTCAGGCTCTTATCAGCGGCTCCTTCACGCTGGCAACTGAGGCGATGCGGCTATCGCTGCTGCCAAAAGCGAAGGTCGTTTATCCAACCGAACTCAAAGGACAGATCTATGTTCCGGCTATAAACCTCCTTCTGTTTGTTGGTTGTATCTCTGTAGTTCTCTACTTCCGCGAGTCATCGAACATGGAAGCCGCCTACGGCCTTGCAATTACACTAACGATGTTGATGACGACGTTGTTATTCGCAAGCTTCCTCTTCCGACGGCAAATTCCAACAGTAGTGGTAGGTATGTACCTGGTGGTCTACCTCTCAATCGAAGGCTCGTTCCTCTTTGCGAACCTCTTAAAGTTCAGCCACGGAGGGTGGTTTACCCTCATGATTGGATCAGCGATCGCGCTAACGATGTACATTTGGAACTCAGGGTCGCGCCTCAAAATGTCCTACACTGAATACGAATCGTTAGCGCAGCACCTCCCTGCTCTAGAGTCTCTAAGCAAAGATATTGGGGTACCAAAATACGCGACCCACCTGATCTATATGACCGGCGCTCCATTTCCAAAACTAGTTGAGAGCAAGATAATTTTCTCTCTATTCCACGTTCACCCAAAGCGAGCCGATGTGTATTGGTTCATTCATGTCAATGTTCTAGACGTGCCGTATACAACCGAATACGAGGTGACCACTCTCATACCGAAGAAAGTCTTTCGGATAGATTTCAATCTTGGTTTTCGTGTTGAGCCCCGAGTTAATATGTTCTTCAAAAAGGTGATTGAGGATATGTCAGAAAGGGATGAAGTAGATCTCTTGAGTAGGTACGATTCCCTTCGCGGTAACCACATAGCAGGGGATTTTAGATTTGTTGTACTCCACAAACAGCTCTCATATGAGAGTGACTTACCGTGGCTCAATCGATTGAAGATGGAGGGATACTTTTTCTTACGGGGATTGAGTCTTACTGAAGAGCGAAGTTTCGGGCTTGATACGAGTTCGGTCACGAAAGAGATGGTACCGCTGGTACTTTCACCAGCTAAGGATTTTGAATTACGTCGCGTGGAGGATGATCCGGTGCAGTTGACGCATGGGGGAAATGGGGGATAGGGATTTTCAAAGACGGGATATTTGGCCGATCGAGAGATAAATTCGCAGTACAGCTCTCAAAAAAGCCTGCAGATATGCCCCGGCGCGGCGACGTCAAGGAACATGAAACATTTAACGAGACGAAATTGCCCTGACCCACCGATTAGTCGAATCTACCGAGAATTGGGTAGTTTTTATCGCAGGGTTCCTCCTCTGTTCCCAATTAGACAACCGAAGTCCAACATCAAACTGATACCGTTTCTGATGCGCAGATTAGGTCTACAACGATTTGGAACCTCTTACTCTACGAGCAAGAGGAGCACATTCGAAACCACGCCTTCGCCGCTCAAACCACTGCAAGTGTTCCGCTGCAATCGTTGATCACTACCTCAAATTTAAAGGCCTAATACAATGACCGCGGAAATCTGTGAAGTTGGTGAATCCCGAACCCAGCTGCGCCTCTCCTAGTTATGGACTAACCAGAAGAGGTTAATAGCCATGCAACATTTGATTCCACCGATGGATGAGGTTTACTCGTGTCTTGATCAGCTGATTGTCAGGGATGAATGCATCCTTGCCTTTGACTATTCCCTCGTCGAACAACTACCTGATATTCTTGCAGAAAATTATGGAATTGTCAGCGCAGTTGATGTGCTCAAACATCCAGTAGCTAGACGTTTGTTCGAACTTCTCGATCCATCGAGTCAAAAAAACTTTGAGCCGGAAACCTTGCCCAATCTCCTTAGTTCGTCGGGACTCGATCTGAAGAGGTACGACACCGGGGTTTCTCGCTCCGCTATCGACGACTCCTCCCGCTATGTGGATTTCACTACAGCTACCTGCAAAGAAGGTCCCGGTGCGGTCGAAACAATTAAGGCGATGCAAAGCAGTCTCGGTCAGGGCAAACAGGAAGGGGGGCGCTATCCCGCTCACAAGGGCTCTCCCGAAGAGCTACACCTCTATTTAGAATCTGTCTCCTCGGTTCGGCGTTCGAAGACAGAAACTTACATGAATTCTCACTTCTGGGGCATTTTACTCGAAGGTTGGAAGTACCAAGGATTTATTGATCCGGAAACACCATCGCTTTCCGTAGGACCTCGATGGCTGACCGAAATTATGTATTTCAGGCAGATGCACGACCTTCCTAAGCACATCGGACTCGATTTATTTTCAGACGATCCCTCTCTCGTAGTAGCGGGAGACATGCATAAAATGCCATTCCCGGATAGCTACTTCTCGTGTGTGTTTCTCAAGAACGTGATTGACAAGTCGTACAATGCGAGAGTCCTCATACGTGAACTAATCAGAGTGGTCAGACCGGGCGGTATCGTGATTTGTGACAATGATTGTAGCTACGGCGTGACGGATCCGTTGGGCCGCACTGACATTCAGAAGTCCGCCAACCTTTTTCGGGCCTTCAAAGCCAGATCCTTTGTCGTACCTCTGATATGTAAAGATTATGACACTCCCCAATCGAGATCTCGGAGGGTCGTGAGGCTGGCCATGCGAATCTTCAAGTCTGGAACTGGCCAGCTTGCGGCTTAAGTGTAACTGGCTAACGCGTGACGTCCTTGACGCGCTCGAGATTTGACCGCAGGGGTTTTTCAGCAAGAACTGTTTCCATAGCCGTGGTGTAAGCTGTTCCACGTCCTTTGCGGAATGCGCGTTGATCCTCTGGAGTAAATCGACGAGATATGCAAATCGGGTCGCTCCCGTGGAGTTTGCACGATACGAGAAACAACTGGATCCTACCGACGACCTCGGTGCGCACGTCAGTCCAGCAGAAGAGCCAATTCTTTCGCCCCACGCGGTTCTTTATTAGCCTGAGTGAGAAGCGATTCATCAAGAACCCGCGGTGCCCGATTACTCAGGAGCAGCGCCTGCACAAAGAGATCAACTCCCCGGTGTAGTGCACCACGACCCAGGTTCGCCACCGCG
>JAYVGZ010000549.1:0-3404 GCA_043771805.1 Pseudomonadota bacterium | reverse complement strand
GGTCGCTGCTTGCACCGCCACCCCGAACACAACGGCCCAAAGTACTAGCTGGAAAAAGAGGAAAGACGCGGCGGCGAAGGGGCAATGATCACTTTTTTTGCAACACTCGAGGGAAGGAAGCCGAATGAAAAACACCGCGCCCACTCCTGGCGCGCAAGAGAATGATCACGGTAAAGAGAGGCGGTAATCATTCTAAGGTTCAGGCATCAAAGAATTAATCTTTGGTCCAATGATAATCTTGCGAGGATGACGATCCTAGAACACCTCACTCTGAATAAGCCAGAACTAAACAGTTCTATGACTGGACCGACTTTTCTCCCAAAATTCCGAGTATTTTCGTAGTACTTTCGGGTCTCGGTCAGCTTCCCTGTGAAGTCCGCCAGGCAAAAGGTTGGGTGGAGCGTCAACAGCAGAGCTATGAACTCGACGGTCTGACTAGTCTGAAGTCCTGATGCCCCAAACCCTAATGCGGCGACGATTACTACCGGGAGCCAGGCGCGAGAGGATTGTTCGTGATGGGACATGATTCTCCCTTGCTGGCAGCTTGGCTTGTTCCCTTTGAGTCTGCCAAAAGAATCGTAAAGATTGGGGGTAATCAAAGCTTAAATTTTTGGTAGAGAGCTGCTGTTCGCTGGTCCATCAGTCAGAGAAATACTCAGGGCCGTTCACTTCGCGGAGCTGGCTGAATATCTCGTCCGCCTCTGCGCTTACCTGCGCTGCAATCTGGTATTCACCAATCGCTTCGTGGCATTCCGACAGCTCATATAGTACTCTTGCCATCATCGGATGCTGTGTTCGATTACGTGCTTTGAGCTTCTCGCTCGCGCGCTCCAAGGTCACAAATGCTTCTTCAGCATCTCCGACTTTTAGTAAAGTACGAGCCATGCGGATGTCGTTAGCTACGGAGCCGAGCGTGTTCTTCAAGGCCAACGAAGCACTAAAAATATCATCTGCTGAACGAAAATGTGCGAGCGCACCGGAGTAGTCCTGTTCACAGGCAGCGACCACAGCCTTAGCTCCACTTAATTCCGCACGCAGCTCCGGTGAAGTTGGCCAAACCAACCCTTCTATATGATCCTCGACGCCCTCCAGAAGAGAACGCGCCTCCTCTGTATCGCCGTCCAGGCTAGTCATGTTGACCACGTCTAGAGTCATACTTACCATCGTTACAAGAGGCACCCCGGCAACCCTACTCAATGACCTTGAGCGGTGGAGCGCCTCTTTAAGCCCATCCATATCTCCACGAAAACTCGCATCCATGGCACTCAAGCGGCAGTAGCTCGACAGTTCAGAGAGTACTTCCTTCACTTCTGGACGAGCCTGTGGTGGAAGTCCCTGTAGGAAGACGCCGAGCTCTGTTAGCAGGGTCTCTGACTCACTGCGTAAAACCTCTTCAAGCCCCGGCCATACACTAACGTGATCGCCGAGATCGGCTTTGACCAATTTCAGGTATTTAAAGCCCCGGATGGCGTGCCCTTCCTCGTACGCAATTGAAGCAGCGTACATTCGAAAAGTAGTCGCGTGCGTACTCCCAAAGCCGTCAATCTCATTCGCCTGGCCAATCGAATAGTCCAAAGCATCGAGCGCGAAATCTGTTTGCCCTTTAGCTGACGCAATCGACACGTTAGTCAGACGAAGACCATCAAGGAACTCACGACTAGGTTCTGTAGCGCTCAAGCAGAAGCCGAGCAATATCTGTGCCGATTCATGAGCTTCTTCTAAACGCCCTGAGTCTTGCAAGGCTTGTATACGCCTCTGCCACAGCCCTACTCCCAATTGTCCAGTCTCGTTAGTGAGACGCCCTAGAGAGTTCAGCGCGTAGGCAAATATGACCTCTGCGTCCACCGGCCTGTGAGTTTTTGCAAAAAGGTCTCCAATTTCCATCAGCATGGAGACGAGCTCGGTGCGACGAGTACCCCGGTCGCGAGAAAGTAGGTGGAACGCCTCAGAGAGAGCCATGCTTGTAGTGTTTGATAGTGACTCAAAATTTTTTGAAGTGAGGCACGCTCTCAAAAATTTTGTCTTCGCGAGGATAATGACATCGTCTGGTTGAAAATAGAGCGCCAGCTCGTCAAGCTTATCGCATAAATCAAGCCCTGTACCTGAGCTACCCGACGATATCGCGATCCGTATGGCACGGTTAAGAATCTTACAGTCTGAGTCCCAACTTGTAATGCCCTTCTTGGCGCTTAATTCTAAGAGAGCTGCAAACGTATCAAGAGCCAGGTCATACTTCTTATTCGCGGCCAAAACGTCCGCTTTGGTCTCGAGAAAGCTACATCTGCGGATGTCGAGTGGGGCAAATGATGCTACCATCAGCTCGATTCGTTCTAGTACGTTCATTGCTTCGCGGTTCTCGCCGATCTCTCTTAGATCCTGTATGGCGAGAAGGTCAGAGAAAAAGGGATCAGTAGATGCTCCGTTCTCGGCTGTGGACTTAGGGGATTTAGTATGGCTCGGATCCATGCGACGCTCCTTATCGACGTTTACGCTATCATTGAGGTACGTGCTACTCAAACGGTAGCATCGAATTATGAGCTAATTCGGAATCGCTCTCGCCAATCTTGACCTGCTGTCGCGTCCCACATAACCGAGACCAGTGCGCTCTCCTTACTACCTAGCCGGAGGAATAGGCGAGGAATAGGCGCCAATGCGGATCAAGCATTGACGCCAGTAGAAAACGAAATAGCGCCGAGTCTACCAATCCATCCTGAGCAGAGACTTGAGCGGCTGCCGCGTCCAAATCATTATTTTCCTTCTCCTCTTTGGGCGCTGTCTCGACAGTTTGGAATTTCGCCTGACCCGAACCGCTCTCAAAATCATCCGGTTCCTTTTTGGGCAAAGGTCTTGTGGTTCGGCCTCTGGCATAAAAAACTGCCGCGAATTTTGGATTCAGCACTGGGTTCGCTACGCCTCCGTTCTACCGGGTAGATTCGAACTTCGAAACTTCTGCACTTCAACCTATAGTTCAAGCTCACTGGAGATATCTTTGAGCCAAGATGCAGCTCTACGCAATCGAATCGGGCCGTAATCCCCTTCGCTCTTCAAATCTCGCACCAACTGAAACGATGCCTTCGGCTTTAAGTGCGCATCGAGATACTTGAGGGACTGCGAAGGATTCGCATCAGCAGTTTTGACCTCGATGCATGCCATTGCCTTTCGGCCCTCGACTAGGACGAAGTCTACAAGATCTTCTGATGGCCGCGAGCTACTATTGGCAAGTCGAAGGTCGATAACTCAGATCAACACTTCACCTCGCCCTCACCAACTGCTCCCGCAAATCCTTGATCACCGCCTGAAGCATGTCATCAAGAACCCGCGGTGCCCGATTACTCAGGAGCAGCGCCTGCACAAAGAGATCAACTCCCCGGTGTAGTGCACCACGACCCAGGTTCGCCACCGCG
>JAYVGZ010000548.1:0-4542 GCA_043771805.1 Pseudomonadota bacterium | reverse complement strand
GCTCGGTTTATCGGGGTAGACTCTTTGGCGTATCTCTCGATTGAAGGGTTATACCGCGCGGTTGAATCTACTCCTGGGAAGTTTTGTGATGCGTGCTTTAGTGGGAACTATCCGGCGGGGACGCCGGTGAGTATTTCATCGAAGAAGCAGCGGCAGTTGTTTCCGGTTTAGGGACTATGGCCTCAAGACCCTATCGCTCAGTCGGAGCCTCCACTCCAAATTCTTGCCATCTATTACCGACAGATTAGGTGCATTTCGATCATTCGAATAATTATCTTCTGCCATCTTTCGACTACCCCATTCGGCCCTGATAGTATCTGCCTCCACGAACTAGCCATGCGAACACCAAGCTGTGCTAGGAATGAAAAAGTGCTGAAAGGGCGGAAGAGAAATGTATGAATTTGATCCCAAGAGTGACGATCTTCCTCCGGCAGCGCGACGATTTGAGCTAGCAATCAACAAGCCCCAAAATCTATCTCCCGCTTGCGCTGACAAGGCTCTACTCGCGTCGCTCCAATCACCTTATGTATCTCCTACACCGCTACCTGAGGCCCATAACGTTGATGCGGCATGGGTGAAACTGAGCTCTGAATACTCTGCAACATGCTCAACTTCTGAGCAGCTTGAGAACATTGCCTTTCGAATGGTACACCTCGCTGAAACTGGAATGTCGATCGACGATGTCCGAAGGTTTGCAGCGTACTCCTATTTTGCAGAACATCTTCGAGATTCCGATAACTTTACAGATGCACTAATCGTCTATGAGCGCCTACGCCAGTATTTCGCTCGGTCTGAAGAACAGACAGGCGAGGTGCACGAGGACCTGATCGATAGCCTTCTGGATATGCATGAGCTATATGGCGAGCTGAGAGACGCAAGGCAGTCAGAAGCGGTCCTTTCTCAAGTTCTTCAAGTAGCAACCCGAGTAGCAATCAATTCGAGGAGGGACCATCGGGTTATTCTCGAAGTCTTACCGGCTATAGAGGACGTTGCATCCGCGGCTCGCAAACTTAAATTGCCGGCACTCCTCGCAGATGCCACAAGAACTGTTTTCCACGTCGTCGGTCTTCGGGAAATGTCCGCGTCTGAAGCGCTCGTATCGCTCACCGAGAAGGCCAGCGGTTCACTGTGCCTTGGGCCGCTTTGGGGCGTACTCGCAAAGGGGGTGAACGCGGACGCCAACGATCGGCGATATATCTCGCTGCTTGTGCGCCAGAAAAAGGCACTGAGAGAATTCCTTACATCCCTTGAGGGTACGGACGAGAAAAATACTTACAAAGAGATCGTGCCCAGGTATCAGGAGGATCTTGTATGCTGTTCGCTAGCTCTTGTTGAGGCGTGGCTCAGTCGTGAACATGTCAACAAAGCTATTCAATCGTTTGAATATGCGGCTCAATTCGCTGAGCAATTTGAGGAAGGCGATGTAGTAGCGATGTTCGAGTATGCGGAAGAAATTTGCGAACTACTTGAGGCAGGGGGAAACACGCCAAGGGTGCTCCGGTTCATGCAGTTTGCAAAAAATATATGGGAGTCCTGCCCCGATTTTGAAAGACTGGGCCAACTTGAATGGGCGGTACACGCTGTACACGTAGCGCATGCAGCAGAGGAGTCGTCGACAGGACTAGAAATCGGCCTAGACGCGTTAAAACTGTTTCATCAAATAAAAGAAGCTGGTGATGAGATTCCTCCTGCGCTCGAGCTGCAGATGCACTACGAAGTTGGAAGTGCTATGTGTGCATGCAAGAATCTAGGTGACTACTTAGATGATGCCAGAGAACACCTTACTTCTGCCGTCAGGCTCCTTACGAACAGGCCTTTCGCTTTCGACCTTAGAGCTGTTCCAGACCACCAGGATTTACTCCTGACATCCCACTTCAACCTAGCAGAAATTGCGTCGAGCAAAGAAACTCGTGACCACCATTTAGATGAATGCATCGAAATTCTCTACGCGATGACTGAGAAGGACCTATTTTTCTTCAACTCTTCCCTAACGATAGGGAAAAAGCTCTTTAGTCATGGAAGGTATGAGCGCGCTGTAGAGCTATACGAGGAGGCTCTTGCGTCCACGGCTACCAACGCGAAAATACTTCCATTAAGGCGGATTCGAATGCTGCGAGAAAGCGCACAATCAGCCTGGATGGTTGTGGAAACACTTCCCGTCTGGAGTTCCAAACCTAGAACCACTACAGCTGAGAGCAAGGTTCTGGAACTCTGCAAAGAAGGATTGACGTTGATCTGCGAGCGTAAGATTTCAAAAGGACAAATTAACGCGCAACTCGAGCTTCTGAAACTCAAATGTAAGATATTACAACGACGCGGCGCATCTCAGGATGCCCTCGGTGAACTACAAGACCAAATGACTATCCTTACCCTTCAACGCGACGAGATGGGTAACACCTGATTCTTTTTCGGCCTCATTCAGTCGAGCCGGTGATAGAAAAGCCACTGTGTTGAATGTTTCAAGTGCTGCGCAGTGCGCACTCTTATGCCAACAACCTCTTCGCCTCTCGAATCAACACCAACCTCAACGCCCTCTGAGAAGCCGTCTCTCTCCTCAGGTACTGCCACGATAGCGTCACATCGATACCCTTCCCCGGCGCCAAATCTACTAGAGTCCCCCCTACCAACTCCTCCTTCACCTGCCACCGCGGCGGAATCCCGTACGCCAACCCCCTCGTAATCATCTCGACAAACCCCTCTGACGAGGGAACAAAGTGTTTGGGATGCGTCACGTTCCACTTCATCACCCCTTCCAAAAATCGGCCATGCAACCAGTCTTCTCTGTCAAAGAAAACCGCCGGAGCGATCTTCGCGGCACCTTCAGAGAAGCCCCGTTTAAAAAACCGCTTCTTAAAACTCGGGTGCGCAACACAGATATACCGCATACTCCCAAGCTTCACGGAGTCACACCCCGTCGGCGGTTTAAGGTTTGAGCTAATACACCCGAACACCTCCCCCCGTTGAAGAAGGCTGTGAGTGAGGTGTTCATTTTCGACCAATAATTCAATCCGAACCCGATTCTCTTTCAGGAGCGGAGTGATGGCATCGAGAAACCATGTCGCTAAACTATCGGCGTTGACTCCGATTACAAGAGTTGGGGCTGACGCTTCAGTCTCTTTCCCTTCATGTCCCGCTAATTCACTCTCCAGTAACTTCACACTGTGCAGATGCGCTATCAATTTTCGCCCAAGTGCAGTTGCAACAGGAGGATTAGACCGAACTATTAATGGCGCACCAAATCGCTCTTCTAACGTCTTGACGCGTTGCGAGATAGCCGACTGGGTGACGTGAAGAGCGCTCGCTGCTTTAAGGAATCCCCCGTGGGTTACCACGGCATCGAGGGCGCAAAGGGCGGGATAATCAGGGCTTACAGTCATAAGCCATACTTATACCATATAAATGCAATTCGTTTCTATTAATACTTTAGATCCCCTACCCTTGAGGCATGAACAGGGATGCATTCTTCTCAGGACTCTCGATCGGAATAACCTTGATTGTTGCAATCGGGCCACAGAATGGTTTCGTGCTCACTCAAGGGTTGCTGCGGCAGCACGTGGTGTGTGTAACAGGGATTTGTATTGTGTGTGACGCACTGCTGACGGTGTTAGGGGTTGCTGGAGTAGGTCGTTTTATAGCGGCTTATCCACTCTTCGTGAGGGCCGCTTCATGGCTTCTCTGGTACGGAATAAAATCATTCCAGAACGCCTACCGCGGATCCCAAGGGCTACGTCTTGGGGCAGGCGCGAGCTCGCGGAAACAAGCGGCACTTTCGGCGCTCGGGTTTTCACTCCTCAATCCTCAAGCATACCTCGATGGAGTTGTGCTCTTGGGCTCGCTCAGTGCGAGTGTAGCCCAACGACAAGCGGTAGCGTTTGGTGCAGGGGCGATCGCCGGAGGAACTATTTGGTTTATTGTACTCGCGAGTGCCGCGCACTTTCTTTCGCCCTATCTGGGTCGGCGCGGAGTCTGGCGGGGGATTCATGTGGGGATGGGGGGACTGCTCTTATGGTCGGGGCTTACGGTAGGTGCGATGGCTTTGGGCAGCGGTGATGCGACAGTCCCACCTGAATGAAAAGCTCCGATCGGTCCGCTTTAGCCAACAACATTCACACTTTTACGTAATCTGGAAGCAATGCCCTCGCCAGTTCCGTTAAGCCTAAAAACGGCAGTTAAGGAGAGCACAGTGGTGCAGATGATTGAAAGCTGTCGTTTGCATGCTTCTGGTAAAAGCAAGATTCCTTTCCACCCCCGGGGCACCGTACTAGAACCAGAGGCCGATCGCGGTACCACGGCAGAATTTGCGCCTGCGCATCGAGGAAGTACTGCGCTAATAGACGCTTGGTAACTGCGGAGCCCGTCGTGATGGGCCGGTCGGGGTGAGTGATGGTGACGCCGCCAATTTCGATCGAGCCGTCACGTCGATTACCACTAGCTGCTGACGAATTACTTCCGGATTCTTCCTTTCCTCGAGTCACCCCCAACTCCCGTGAGATCTTCGACGCCGGCTTATCGTCTCTTAGCCCTTTGAAGGCCGGATGTCGG
>JAYVGZ010000547.1:0-2248 GCA_043771805.1 Pseudomonadota bacterium | reverse complement strand
CCGGGGGTTTTCCCATCCTATTTCACCCACACTTATTGGTGTAGAGCCCTTTTTCCTGATAGTCTTCGGCAGGCCTTCCTGTCTTGGGCAGATGAACAGCTGGAGTATTGTGTTGCGACTCATCAGGGTTCAGATTGGCTATCTGAGCGCCCAAGAATAGCTATAGTGCCCATCCTAAGAGCTGCGTCGCCACCTGCCCAAAGCCGGATGAGTAGTATTGGTTGGATTTCCCGGGCGGTAACTAGGGATTTTGGCCCAGGGGCAGGTGAATTAACTAGTGGAAAGTCACAAACTCTCGGTTTCGAGCGGTATGAGAAAATTCCCCAGATGCACATCGCCCCAGTACCCGGATTTATTCTACAGCAATAAGTTTGACTGTCGTAGGAGTTTTCTATGCGCCTAATTACTACACTAGCCGTCACATTGGTCGCCCTTTCTCCCACCGTTTCGTATGCTCAGCCGGTTCGAAAAATCGAAATTATTAAGTGCGGTGAAATTGAAGCGGCACCTTCCATTGCACAGCAGGATGAGCCCCAGACGGTTGGCGGTCACGTTAACGTAATGGACGCGTTGGAAACTCCAAATTTCAAGCCGGGGTGTCCGTTGGTAAAAGCGAAGATTGGAACCAGGTTCGGGATTCAGGTACAGGTACAAGGGGACCTCGATGGACTGGTTGTACGAGATCTTACTACCCGTGTAACACACCCTGCCCTTACGAACCCTTCGACAGGGATAACGAGCACAATGGATGAATGGGCAAGTCCAATGAACATCGGGTACGCACGCTTCGCGGGATGGCAGTTCGAAGAGCAATGGGAGCTTGCGCCGGGGACGTGGAAGATTGAAATTCGACACAGAGGTAAGACACTCGCTTTCAAAGAGTTCGAGCTAGCGATAGGAAAGTAAAGCGCACGACTTTACATCAGTGCGGAAGCTTCAGGCGTTCATCATGGACTTCGTTGATTGGGGGTTCGTCGATCAAAGGGGCCACCGATTCCCGAAGTGGTTTCGTAGGGAGATAGTACGTCCAAATGGAAATGTACCAGATATGCTCTACCAGCTCGATGTGGCACTATCGGAGAAATCTTACAGCGCCCCAACCCAGGTAATTTCGTTCTTGTTATTAAGGAGATGCTTCAAATCAAACCACGCTACCTGCTGCTGCAAGAAATTACGAAGCTCTTTAATAGCCACAAAATCTGGTTGCCCTTTAAACTTCATCGTTACGCAGAAATACTTGCACCACCGATTCGTAACCCAGGTCTGAATCAAGAGAGCCGTTTTCGCGGGATCAGTTATTACGTCACACAAGAGCCACGTTACCGGCGCCGGAGGCTGCCAAGAAAGCGCGTTTCCCTGAATGAATCTGAACCGCTTATGGTTCATGATGCTCGGATCGCATGGCGATCGATCAACCCCGACAACTGAACACCCCCTGTTAAGGGCTACGTAGCTCCACCCACCGGGCGAGGCTCCAAGATCAACGCACTGCTCGCCCTGCGTCATCGGGAGCGCAAACACTGAAATCGCCTCAACCAATTTCTTGAAGGCACGAGAGGGAGGTTCTTTGTTGTCCGGTACCTCGATGTATCCGGCCGGATTTGGCGAGAGGAGAGATCCAAGAGCCTTTGCATCTGCGGGTGATACGATGCTCATTATTCCGCTAGTGTTTGAGAGAAGTAATACCTGCACCAGAGTAATCTCGTCACTTGTGTGGTGAGATCCATCCGGGCGATATGCCTTAAGGAGCGTTCGACGCTTCTCCTTGAGGTGAGAGAGAAGTCCCTTCCCCAGAAGTCGAGCACGGTTATGAATCTCTCCACTGTTTGCCGTTCCAGGTTCGATAATATGGAGTTGCCACGGTGGAGGCGAGTCCTCAAAGCGAGCGACCAAAATTGCTGTTACTGCAACCACCCAATCCTTTACCGATTGAGGGGCGATAGGCCATGCGTTCGGAAGCATCTGGCGCGTAAATGCTAAACGGGCTCCGTGAAACGCGCTTAGTTGAGCGCCAGACGTCCCCACAACTCCGGGTGCAGAAGTGTAAACTCGCAGAGAGGGGATCTGTTCCTTGAGCTCAGTACTGGCGGAAGCCTCGTCGTCTGGTTTAGTGAGAAAAAGGTGTGCATCGGTGGATGGTTCTTGAGGCGCATGATTTATGCGAACTGATTCTTCGTCGGCTGGAGATGGGGATCGCCTCTTTTGTGTGGGGTCGTTCGATGTCATCGGGGCAGTGGTGTGCGGTAAG
>JAYVGZ010000546.1:0-2371 GCA_043771805.1 Pseudomonadota bacterium | reverse complement strand
ACTCCATCAACCCCGACAACACCTCCCAGCGACCCGCAGCTCGGTCAGGTGTGCGCAGGAATCGCACCGATTCTACCTGGGGAGATGCTTATAAAGTCGGAGCCCTCCAAGCACATTGGTGGCCACGACCCACGCACACTCGGATATACCGTCGTTTGTGGGAGTCAGTGCCCGGCGAATGTTCGGTATGCACAGTTTTTCTATTCGAATGGGGAGTTTGCCGGCGCGGTCGCCAAATACGGGAACTTCTCCGGAAACGGTAAACCGAGGCTGTACGGAGCCGTTGGACAAGCCCCCGCCCACAATTCAGGTGAGATTGCCCGTAAGGCGCAAGGCATCGGGAACGGCAAACTGTACCTACAGACAAGCATCGATAGGGTAGGTGCAACGACCCAGTGCAAGGAATTTAATCCAACCGGCAGAAACGGGAGCCTGTAAAGTAACTTGAGTCTCTAATGGCGCTAGTCTCTAACGGCGCTTGAGGTGCAGTACCTTCCCACCACCAGACGCCATTCGTGGAGCAAACTCAAGCCCGGTTGATCCAGAACTGAAATGGGTATCAGAAACTACTTGGTCGTCTAGGAGCTCTATCGTGGCGCGTACTTCCCCGGGATTGTTATCCTCCTCCCCTATTTCTCCGTCAGGGCGCACTAGCCTACTTTTACGAATAAGTAGATCCAGCTCGTGGTGCACGGCCTGCCCAGCTTGGACTCGCGCCTTCAGACTTACGAGGTTGGTCGCCAGAACTGTCGCGCGCACAAAATCTCCTCTCTCTGAACAATCGATTAGCTCACGCTGGTAGGTTGCCATCTCAGCCTCGCTCCCGCGCCAAAGCCCCTGGAACTCGTTGCGTAGCGCGAAGATGTCATAGACAAGGCTTTTGTTGTTAGGCGACTCGCTCGCTTCCGAAAGCTTGCGAAGGAGTAGGTTGTTAACCTCACGCCACTCACTTACCTGAACGGAGGAAAGTTCTGGTGAAGCCCCCTCCCCCTTTACGAGTCCAGCAGTGCCCGCACTACTGTAGAGCCGTAAAGCCCTACGACTCTTCTGAATAAGTGCCATGACTCGCGTTCGAAATGTTTCAGATTCCATGAGCTACCGAAAAATACAACCACTATGAACACTCAAAACGAGTTTGCCTCGAGTGCGGCTCCAATGCGCCGGAAAAACAGAAGGGCCAAGGCATACCAACGCTGCACAACAGAATCAACATCATTATGATCTTAAACACGCCGTTTTCCGGCAATGGTCGGGGATCTTCATTAGACGTAAGAACCTCTTCATTCGGAGCTGAAGTTGAAAGGGAATACAAATAAGTCACCCCTAGTGGTACCGTACCTGCATGTTTCAACCATTTCGATTCATCCTTTTTGTTGGTGTAGCACTCATCGCCCATCAAGCTGCGCCACTGTCGGCCGAAGAGTGGCAAACGACGAAGCAGGAGGACACCTTTAAAGGGGTGGCGATTCAGACGGAAGCAAAGAGTGGTGCGCACTCGACCGCGGGGCGGATCGGCCTTGTCTGCTTCCCGGGTAAGCCTGCTGGAGTTTATGTGGAGGCCGAAATACTACAAGCAGGTCGACTTTTCGATTTCCGGTTTAAAGATTTCGAAGGGCCCGAAGCCCCATACGGCGAGAAAGAGCTTGCAACACTCCGGCTAAAGAGCGGCGATGCTGCATTTGTTATCACCTCAAGCGGTGCCGGATGGTACATCGATGGGGACACCTTCAAGATAAGTATCGCTCTCAATGATTTAGCGCCGAAACACCGGGCAAAAGTGTTCGCAGCACTTCGTGGAAAGCTCACCGCAATAGAAGTATCGCTGCGTGAAGAGATGAACCCAGCACGAAAAGTAACGCTTACCGCCCTCGGGGAATGGAATACCGAACCGCTGCGTGAAGTACTATCCTTATGCGAGTAATGCTCAAGGTAACTCGTATTTCGCCGAACCCGTGACTTTCTAAAACAGCACACCAAAACGGAACTGTCTTAAGTCAACTGTATGACCAGAATCTAACTATCCACATACTGCATCTTGTGTAAGATCCGAGCTGCCAGAGGCACTATGAAAATACACGCACTGTTCCGATCCCTTCCCGCAGTAGTAATGCCCCCTCTCGGGGTGATGTTTTGGGCGTTGTGCGCTCAGGCATTTGCAGAGACCACGCCGATTACTTTGACCGAAGACGAGGGTGTGCCCTGTTTAAAATCAAAAGCACGGGCCGCTGCCGCAAGTAGCGCTGTTCTCGATTTTGATGGTGACGGACTCTCTGATGTCGTGTTTACCAACTCGACAGATGGTGCCACTGAATTCCGCGTCGTGCGATCAAGCGACGGTAGTGCCACTGCTGTTTCGCTCGGAAGCGGCAGA
>JAYVGZ010000545.1:0-2205 GCA_043771805.1 Pseudomonadota bacterium | reverse complement strand
GGCCGCTGAGGAGGAGTCAACCATGCGAGAGTCCATTACCAAAAAATCTAACTCAACTTCGACAGGAGGCTACCTTACTTTTAGTTAGTTAAACAATTGTTTCTTATAAAACAAATGTATAGATGACCGGAAAAAATTGCCAGAATAAACAGTATGTTAAGCGGCTATATTTATTTTCATACACGATAGATTGAAGTTCGAAACCCGATGCTCTTTTATCTCCGCTCCCGAGTCACTTAATCTGATTGCACGATAAAGCTCACGTCAGAACCCGATACCCCTTATGTTGATACACGATGGGGAGCCCTCCCCTTACCGTTTAATCCGGTCGAGCTTGCCGCGGATGAGCAAATCGACAGGCTCTTGCCCCCTTTCACCGGCTTTATCGTGAAGTGAGATCCAAAAACACACGAAGAAGCTTATTTCAAATCACGAAATAGGCTATAGCTGTCTCCATTACCGTACTGGCGAGTCCAGTGGATTAAATAGCATCGTGAACTGACTTAAGTGTGGATTTTGTTCGTAGACTTTGACAGATTCCTTACTCGGGTTCACGATGGTGGAGGTGTTGAGTGGCAATATGCATAAGCGTAGTTAACCAAAAAGGTGGGGTCGGAAAGACCACTACAACAGTAAATTTGGGCGCGGCACTGGCTGAGCTTGGAAAGAAGGTGCTCCTCATTGATATCGACGCACAGAGCAATCTTACTACCCACCTCGGGTTGGGTGGCCAAGAGGATCCTTCAGACCTTAATGAACGCCCGCAGGGTCCAGAGTGGAGCATTTATGATGTTCTTAAGGGAACCAAGCGAATCCAGGATGTATTGGTGCATCGCTCTGAGAACCTCGATGTCGTTCCGTCCAGCCTTCTTCTTAGTGCTGCCGACCTTGAGTTGGGAGGTGTGGTCGGTAGAGAGCTGCTCCTCAAGCGCGCCGTCGAGAAGATTAAAGACCAGTATGATGTGGTTTTGATCGACTGCCCCCCTACCCTCGGCCTGCTATCTTTAAATGCTCTTGCTGCGGTAGATCGAGTCATCGTTCCCGTTCAGAGCGAGTATCTCGCTCTCCACGGGGTAAGGCAACTGCTGGATACGATTGATCAAGTTAGAAATGTATACAATCAAGCATTGATTGTAGGGGGAGTACTTATTTGCTTACACGATAGCAGAAAAAGGTTGGCGAGGGCCGTGGCGGATACCATTCGCGCTTATTTCGGTCAGTTGGTTTTCTCGACCGTAATCCGAGAGAACGTCGCACTAGCTGAGGCTCCTGCTCAGGGACAAAGTATTTTCGAATACATGCCTAAATCACCGGGGGCAGAAGATTACAAGGCCCTTGCACTGGAGGTTCTCAATGTCCAAGCGTAGTTTTTCTTTTGCCAACAATCCCCTTCTGTCGGGCCCTGCTCTTGATGAGCGCTCAAGGGGTGGGATTCCCTATAAGGATCTTTCGCTGTCTTCCATCGAAAGAGACCCTAATCAGCCTAGACACGTTTTTGATCAGGAGAAGCTCCAGGAGCTCGCGGATTCGATCGGGCTCTACGGCATCCTTAGCCCTATTTTGGTCAGGGCCGGTAAGCTTCCTGGTCGATATACAATTATCTCGGGAGAACGTCGCTTCCGAGCCGCTCAACTAGCTGGATTGGCTACGATTCCGGCAATGATTAGCCAGGGTGAGGATCAAGACGGTCGTACTTTGGCGATGCAGCTTGTAGAGAACATTCAAAGAGCAGATCTCGCGCCTCTTGAGCGCGCGCAGGCTATAGGAGCCCTCCGAGACGCCCATAGCTTAAGTGTCCGTGACATTGCCGAGAAGCTCAGCATCTCAAAGAGTGCTGTTCAGCGGAGCCTAGAGATTCTAGAGCTACCGGATGACCTTATGAATGCTTTGCGTGATGGTGCAGCAGAGTCGAAAGTGCTTCTTCTTGCAAAGATTGATGACGAAAGCATCCGAGCGAGCTATCTCAAGGATCTCGATGTTCTTACGCGAAGTCAGCTCGAGAAAAATCTAGGCTCAGGTCGCGTCCAGTCATCAAATGAGGACTCACCGGCAAAGGTGGTAAGCGCGGAAGATTTGAGAATTGCAGATGAAATCCAGAGGTCTTTGGGAATGAAAGTTCGGCTTCAGCGGGCAAATGCGGAATCTGAGGCTGGTAAGGTGACGATCGAATTTTACGGTGATGCCGATCTGCAGATCCTGTTTAGG
>JAYVGZ010000544.1:0-4358 GCA_043771805.1 Pseudomonadota bacterium | reverse complement strand
CGAGGTCGAATTTAGCCCTGAAGGGTATTCACGAATGGGCGAAAATTTTGATTTCACCACTGACGTTTTAAGGGCCGCAGTGGAAGCAGGTGCAACAGTTCTCAACTGCCCCGACACTATCGGAGGCGGATGTTGGTTGCAGGGGGAGCACTACTTTGTGGAATCGATGCGGCGGCACGCTGCTATTCTGGCAGCTGAGTTTCCGAAGCGAACGATTGTGTGGTCGACGCACTGCCACAACGATTTCGGGTTAGCGCTCCATAATTCTCTTGCCTCCGTCTTTGAAGGCCCCTGCCGTCAGATCGAAGGGTGTTTTAACGGCATAGGTGAGCGAGCCGGGAATGTATCACTCGAGCAGTGTATCCTGGCCATCAAACACTTCGGGCCGATCGTTGACCGGAACGTGCCGCTTTATACTTCCGTCAACATTGAAAAGCTTCAGCACATCTCTGATTTTGTGGCGAAATGGATGCTTCCTCGTCAACCTCATTGGCCAATTACGGGAGAGAATGCAGCTCGACACTCCGCAGGTGGGCACACTAACGCCATCCTCAAGGATCCCCTCGCCTATCAGGCCTTCGACCCGCGTGAGAACGGCAAAGAGATCTCATTTGTGTTCGGGCCACTCTCCGGTGGGAACCATGCGCAATCTATAATTCAGGGTCGTGGTTACGTATGCTTCGACGATGAGAAATCAGTCATCGCTCAGTTCATCAAGGATTATTACAGTACCCGAAGAAAGGGGGTCACGGATGACGAAGTGATGAACGCCTATGTTGAGTACAGAAAGCCGATTGCGGTAACAAATTTTGATTACGGGAAACGTGGCACTCGATCAGAGATCGCTCTCGAAGGCCGCTTCTTTGCTGAGCACGGCACGGTGCAGGACTCCTATGAAGGTCGAGAATCAGCTCTCGCTACGTTGAAGAAAGCCATTGATAGGAGATTCTCTGGGCTACAGATCGTAAACTACCAGAGCGAGTCAGTGGGCTCGGGAATTTCAGCGATTAGCCGCTCCGTGATATTACTGTGTGATGCCGAAGGAAGGAATTTTACGGGACTCGGTGAAGACGCAGATATAGAGATCTCCGCAATGAAAGCTCTCGTCGACGGAGCCAACAAAGCGTACCTCGAATGTCACTTCCGAAACCGTGCGGTGCCAGCACAGGCTCTGGAACAGAAGGAGGGATAGAAACCGTGTTCAAGCGCACTATCTTCGAAAAAATCTGGGACACACATGCCATTCCTGCACCGATCGATGCAAACGGTGCGCCGGAAATCCTTACGATTGATTTTATGCTGCTCCATGAGGTCACCTCCATTCAGGCATTTGCGCTCCTTAAAGAGAGAGAAATTCCACTCTTCGACCCCTCTCGATTGGCTGCCACACTCGACCATAGCATCCCCACAAGGAAGAACCGCCTCGAGATCTTCGACGAATCAGCGCGCGCCCAGGTAGAGGCATTACGCACGGTTTGCCGCGATTTACAGCTACAGCTCTTCGATTTCGAATCCGGTCATCAAGGGATCGTGCATGTGATTGGCCCTGAGCTTGGATTCACACAGCCAGGAATGACGATTGTATGTGGAGACTCACACACGGCTACCCACGGAGCATTCGGAGCGCTGGCATTTGGCATCGGTACGAGCGAGGTGGGACATGTCCTCGCGACCGGCGCGCTTCTGCAACGAAAACCAAAAACAATGCGGGTCGAGTTCACAGGTTCTTTGAGAAGGGGCGTCTATGCCAAAGACGCGATCCTTCGCCTCATAGCCGACATTGGGATCGGTGGGGCGAATGGGTACGTCATTGAATACTGCGGCGATGCCATCACACGCATGAGCATGGAAGAGCGTATGACTGTATGCAACATGAGCATAGAGTGTGGTGCGCGTGCAGGGCTTATCAGCCCAGATGAAACTACTATTGGCTACCTTAGGGGGCGGGCGTTTGCACCAAAACCTTGCGACTGGGATCGGGCAGCAACACTATGGCGTTCACTAGCTACAGATGATGGGGCAACATTCGATACAAGTATCGTAGTCGATCTCTCTGCACTCCTCCCAATGGTTACCTGGGGAACAAATCCAGAGCAAGCTATAGCGATCGATGGAGAGATCCCTAGACTCGCCGCCCTCCCCGCCACTCATCACAAGGTTGCAGAATCGGCAATGAAGTACGTTGGCCTCGGCGAAGGACAAAAAATCCGCGGTGTGCCAATTCAATGGGGATTTATAGGCTCGTGCACCAATGGGCGAATCGAGGATCTCCGCGTCGCAGCGGCCATCCTCAAAGGGAAGAAGGTACACCCGTCTGTAACACTATTCGTTGTACCGGGCTCCGAATCAGTGTCGTTGCAAGCCCGTAACGAAGGGCTTGTAGAGATCTTCGAAGCAGCCGGCGCACAGTACCGCATGCCAGGCTGCTCAATGTGCCTGGCCATGAATGATGATAAAGTGCCCCCTGGTGAGCGGTGCATCAGCACATCGAACAGAAATTTCATGGGGCGCCAGGGTGAAGGCAGCCTGACACACCTAGCCTCACCTGCAACCGTTGCGGCGAGCTGCCTAGAGGGGAGAATCACCTCCGCCGAAGCATATCTTGAAATGGCAGCCGAGATGGGAGAGCAAGAATGAAAGCATTTAGTGCCGTAACCTCTAAGGTCACTCCACTTCCCCTAAAAGACGTCGACACGGATATGATTATTCCAGCCCAACACCTGACCAGCATTTCTCGCGAAGGGTTCGGCGATCATTTGTTCTCAAGGCTTCGCGCTTCAGATCCAGACTTTGTACTCAATGATAAGAGGTTTAAAGGCTCGCAGATTCTTGTCGGTGACAGCAACTTTGGCTGTGGATCATCAAGAGAGCACGCCGTCTGGGCCCTTACTGGCGCTGGCTTTCGGGTGGTAGTGGCGAAATCTTTCGCCGATATCTTTAGTAGTAACAGCGGCAAAAACGGCCTTCTCCTTATTTCGCTCCCTGCTGCCGTAGTCGATTCTCTTCTGTCTACTGCCGCAAGGGAGGACTTGGTTCTCACGGTAGACCTCCCGAACCAAACCATCACGATGCCTGACTTCGAAACAATTCGATTCGAGTACGATCCGTTTCTGAAGTACTGCCTCCTAAACGGCCTTGATGATCTTGAGTACCTGACCTCACAGCTCCCGAAAATTCGGGCGCTCAAAGCTACTCAGGCCAAGAACTTTTTCTTTGATGCTAGGATCGCAAACAACGAGCAAGATCGAGACCACCAAACATGACGGAGTGGAAAGTAGCTGTCTTAGCTGGTGATGGAATCGGCCCGGAGGTGATGATCGAAGCACTCCAGGTGCTCCGCCGCGTGGGGGAGATCTACCACCACTCCTTCCGTCTGCACGATGCTGCGATTGGGGGAGATGCGTTTGAGACATTCGGCGTTCACTTTCCCGAGGAAACACGTAAGATCTGCGATAGCTCTGATGTAATTCTCTTCGGTTCAGTCGGTGGTCCATTGGCCGATGGTCACCTTCCAAAATGGAAGGGATGCGAGACTAACTCCATCCTAGCCTTGCGGAAAACGTATGGCCTTGCAGCAAACCTCCGCCCCGCTCGGGTCTATCCGGAGCTTCCTGGCAGCTGCCCGCTGCGAGAGGAGATTGTTTCTAGCGGAATCGATCTACTGATAATTCGCGAGCTGCAAGGCGACGTCTACTTCGGGGAACACTCATTCTTTGAGAAAGAAGGTGTTAAATCAGCTAGGGACGTCGCGGAGTATACAACTGATCAAATTAAAGTTGTAGCGCACGTTGCGTTTGATACTGCGCGCAAGCGTCGCTGCAAAGTAACGTCAGTGGATAAAGCGAATGTGTTGCACACCTCAAAATTGTGGCGAGAAGTGGTGCGCTCGGTTCACTGCGAGTACTCCGACGTATTCTTGGAAGATATGCTCGTGGACAACTGCGCGCTCCAGCTTGTAAAAAATCCGGGGCAATTCGACGTTATCGTCACCTCGAATCTTTTCGGTGATATTCTCTCTGATTTAGCTGCCGCACTTCCTGGATCCCTTGGTTTGTGCCCCTCTGCAAGTCTGAGCGCTACTCGGTTTGGTTTGTACGAGCCTTCAGGCGGCTCGGCACCTGATATCGCTGGAAAAGGCGTGGCTAATCCTATTGCACAGATTCTCTCTGTCGCAATGATGCTCAAGTATTCATTCGGGCTTCTCACCGAAGCAAACGCGGTGGAAACCGCGGTACGAGAAACGCTTTCGGCTGGAGTACGGACAGCTGACATAGCGGCAAGCGGCGAAACAAAAGTATCGACGCGTGAAATGGGGAGTGCAATTCTTGAAAGAATTCGGTGACGGAACAACGGAAATA
>JAYVGZ010000543.1:0-2564 GCA_043771805.1 Pseudomonadota bacterium | reverse complement strand
TTTCGAATCGGACGCAACCTTGTTTTCGTTGCCGGATTCTACTACCCGGCTAAAACTTGTCATCACTACTTTCTGTCCCGCTTCTTTTCTTATGTGCGGGTTAACATCTCTGTCGAACTGAGAGAGGAACGTGCGCGCTCTTTGATGGAACGCAGAGCCCTCTTTCAGCAGCCATTGGCGTATCTCGGGGAGGGACTCAACAAAAATATTATCAAATTCAGTGCGCGCATGCAGATTCGGCAGCTCTTCATCAAGGCTGATATTACCCTCAACCGTCATCGACAGATCCTCGAGATCCTGAGAAAGAACGTGATAACCCTTCTCCATATCCTTCCTTACATCGTGGGCGCCGGCTGAGAGTCGTAGCCCGTGAGATGTCTTCTCCACCATATTCAATCGTTCGAGCTGAAGGAGAACCCCTTTGAAGTGAATATCTTTAGTGACCTGCTTAACCAGCTTCGAAAATTCGCTCGCTTCTCCCTCGTACGAGAGGGTCTTCGCCTTGCCGCCCTTCGTAAGGTACTCATCGGAATTTTCCCAGTGGGTCACTACTCGGCTCACCAAATTCACGGACTCGGTAGGTGCTCCGAAATCATCCATGATTCGGCTGACATCTCTACGGTGTAGTCCCGTCACTACACTGAGTCGACTCACATTCACTTTTTCCTGAGCCCGCTCTAGCTCCTCTTGCGCCACTCCTACTAAAACGATCTTCATCGCCTCGAGGAGGTCCTGAATGCCGAGACCATACCGGAGACACAACCGTACTATCGGTCTTAGCATTACAAGGAGGGTCTTTTTGACCATGTCGAGCGATGAATTTTTCATGATATGTGCAATTATACCATTCAAGTCGCTGTAAGACCTAGCTTTGCTTCAACGTAGCGTGAGAAAAGTTATCCTCTACCGGCCGTAAAGCCGGCCACCCAATCTAAACACCGCAGTGAATACAATAAGATAAGCACTTTCTGTCTATCGTGCACTCAGTAAGAGTCCGATCCGTTAAGCACTGAGCACCGTCGGTCGACTATAGGGCTAACGCGAGGGGGTACGGAGCTCCGGCGTAACGTACTCGGGAGGATGTAATGAGAAACCTGATAGTCGCTCTTTTTTTTTGTCCCTCCTCAGCGGCTGCAGCGCCCTGAACGGGCGCTTCGATGTTGGGGGAATCTCACCGTCCGGTGTGATATCTGCAGGAGAGAACGCCTACAAAGCTGCTACGCTCTCCGACCAAGATGTTAAAAAATATGCGCACGCTATGGCAGCGCAGCTCGACAAGGAGAACAAAATAGCGCCTGCTGGGAGCGCTTACTTTAAGCGACTGGCAAAGATTGTTGCCCGCCACAAGAAGGAAGACGGCCTTGACCTTAACTACAAGGTCTACTTAGAACCTGAGGTGAACGCTTTCTCCCTCGCTGATGGAACAGTTCGCGTTTACAGCGGCTTGATGGATAAAATGACAGACGACGAACTACTTTTCGTAATCGGTCACGAGGTCGGTCATGTGAAGAGCGGTCACAGTAAGGCTCGTCTGCAAAGAGCATACGCTGCATCTGCCGCGGTTGATGCCATTGGCACGGGGCTCAATGCTGCAACACCGGCAACAGCCGGTGGAATTGGAGTTGCAATCAGGGGTGACCTCCTCGCTAGCCTCGTGTCCGAGGTGGTTAAGGCGCAGTTTTCGCAATCCGATGAGACTGAATCGGACGAGTACGGGCTTCATATGCTCCATAAAAACGGTCGTAGTCCTCAAGCTTCAGTGCAAGCCCTTCTGAAGCTTGGAGATGATGCCGGTGGAGGTAGCGAAGGCTCACTTCTCAATCAGTTCACATCGAGTCATCCTGACCCTCTCTCACGGGCAGAGCATATTAAGGAGTTGATTCCGACACTCGGTGCGGCTGGAAAGGTAGTTGCTCAGAAGGAAGAGAGGACTGCTTCGCCTGAGCAGGTCGCGCTGATACACGACAACTCAACGGAAACTGCACCTTCGCATTCTGAAACTGCCCCAGCCCCTACGCTACCCTCCGCTAGCGAGATCGCTTTCGCCGACATCCCGGAACCAGCGGCCGGCTCGAAGCCAACCGTCGAAGTAGCTCAGAGCGAGAGAACCGGGGCTGCTGCAAAACATGGTACGTGGTTTGTACAGGTGGGCGCCTACGCGAATCCGGAGCACGCAGATAAAGTGCAGGCCGATCTGAATGCAAAGAAACTCCCGGTAGTGGTTGATCGTGCTTCTGGCAAGAGAAAAGATCTTATTACCGTGAGAGTGGGCCCCTTCCCAACCCGAGGAGATGCCGCAGTGGAGGCTGCTGAACTACAGACGGTTTCGGGAGAGTCTAGTGGCGCGTTTGTGGTGCAGGTTCGGTCGCTGTAAAGAGATTCGTCAGCTACGGGTTCGCTTCCGCACCCCACGGTGCTCGTTGTGGAGCGTTACTGAACGTAACGCTCCACATTCCTCGTACCGAGTTAAGCAGAAACACCTCCTCGGCATTCTCGAGGTCTGTCACGAGAAGCACTCTCTCTTTTAGCACCCCATCCTTGATGAGCTGCGCTCGATAAACTCC
>JAYVGZ010000542.1:0-2122 GCA_043771805.1 Pseudomonadota bacterium | reverse complement strand
GTTACCGGTCTGGCATTAGAAAAATTCTACTCAATATTCAGTGCTAGAGCAAAACTGGTCTTCGGGTGTCAAACACGGATCAACATAAATATCGCCAGTAAATTTGAGTTGAGAACAATTAATCGAATAGGAAACCGTCTCGCTGAGAGTATAATCAATAGTAGACAAGGAAGTTCGGTCTTGGGAGGAAGTTCTCTCGAGAATAGGGAAAATTCCCAAAGGCGCAGAGGAGATATTTTCTTACTGAGATAAAGTTCTTATCTATAATGTTCCATTGATGGCTGAGAAGTTTAATTTTTCTTTTTTTTGAAATACTCATAATTATTACACGCCATCTCTTTTGTGGTATACCATGTTCATCAGATTTAAGAAGTTGATATGTAACGTCATAACCTAAATTACTGAAATCTTCCATAATGATTTTGATTGGTTCTTCTTTCATTGTCAGTAATCTTTCCATCACCTAACTTAACCAAAGGCCTTCGGGCAGCCCTTGTGGCATATACCCTCAGTAAGTCAGCTTTCTTGTTGCTTTCTCTCCTGTTGCAGCTTTCTTGTTGCCTCAGAGTAGGCTTTTTTGCCTACAGCCTTCTGTATCTCGTGTTTCCTACATGTCACCCTTGAGAACAGCATATCATGTCTTATTCGGTTACTGTAGATGGTGTGATCTCGGCGAGCGACCGCCGCGAGTTAGCGAAGTTTATCGGGTCGGCCGTCCTACCCGCCACGGAGAAAACTTACTCGTCCCATTGGGATCTCTGGAAGCACTTCCTCGAGGTGCATGGAGGGGTCCAGGACGCCTACTTGAAAGGGGTCCCTGAGTCGGAGAAGGTCGCCCTCATCGGTCTTTTCATGTACCGCCGGTACCAACACGGGGCTAGGGGAAAAGCCGCAACCAGCGTGACAGCGGGGATCCGAATGCGCTTTGCGCAGCAGCTGGAGCCATCTGCCTTCCTTGATTCAGCCATCATTGCGACAGCACGGAAGGCATGCCGACTGAACCCGGAAGAGTTGAGGGCCAAGCATGAGTCGGAAATGTCGGACACCGTTAAGCTGCCAATTAGCGAGGATGTTCTGGAGGCGATGAGATTAAGGCTGTGGGACCGTCCTTCATGGGAGGGATCGGACCTGGACGCCCGTATGGTTTATCTGGCGTGCATCTGGTCCTTCGATCAAACAGCAAGGATCTCCGAGTATAGAAAACCAGAACCGGGAAACCCCGATCATTGTGTTCGGGTCGACGATCTGACCTTCATCTTGAGCGTTGGCGAGAGTGTGAGAGGCTCGGGCCTGTTCCCTCTTCTAGCGGGAGACACCCCGGAGGGAGCGGTGAAACTGGAGGATGTCTTGGAGTGCCACATGCGGGCTGTTACGACGAAGGGCAAGAGCGTGATGAAGGCCAAGCTCATCAGCAGGAGCTCGCCGGAGGAGTCCAGATTCTTGGATGATATAATTACGTTCATAGTGAAGAGCGGGTCCCACGGCCCCGATGAGCTTTTCAGCTACAGGAGGGAAGGCCGGGCGAAGGTCACCCTCCGCGCCAGGACGGTGCGGGACGAGCTGAAGAAAGAGTTCGTGGCGCAGGGTCTGCCGCCCAACTTTTTCAGCAGCCATTAGTTCCGCAAGGGAGGAGTAACGCACGAGGGCTGCGGGCTCTTCTGAGGACGACCGCCGCGATCGGACCGGGCACGCCCCGGGGTCGCAGATCCTCACCACTACCTACGACTTCGCCCCCGGCCGGGAATTCAATTCAACACTACCTCAACATTGGCCGCGAATTCACTGACTGGCGGCAGGAGACCCACCATCGTCGACGTCAAGAAGCTGATCCCTGCGCAAAGGACCGCGGGCAAGGGGACGAAGCGCGCCACAACGACGGCCATGGAGAAAGTAGTCACCAGCAAGCGGGCGCGCAGGGGCGCAGCGAAGATCACGAGACCCTCGGTGGTCGTGGTTAGGGGGTCTCGTGACCCTGAGTCCAACGGTTCTGCCCCCAGACCGGAATGTGTCCAGTCTGAGGGTAGGCGCGCGAGTGCCGAACAACTGTAAGCTAACCTGTTGTTTGCAACCCCATGTTACGTACACTTGAGATCCAGTCCCTTAAGGGGAGCAAAGGGGAGAA
>JAYVGZ010000541.1:0-2343 GCA_043771805.1 Pseudomonadota bacterium | reverse complement strand
ATACTTGAAGTTGCACGCGAGCGCGTTTCGGAAACAACTCAAATTGCAAGAGTAGTCGGCACAGGTTTTCTAGAGGCCCCTCCCGGATTCGAACCGGGGGTGACGGTTTTGCAAACTGCATCTCGTTAGCCGCAAATGCTTTGTTATCTATACTTTGCGTCGGCGTCGTTTTTTGGCGTGTCGAATGGCGTGTCTGATATAGTCGTTCTCCTCATCGCGTTCGCTGAGCCGCCTCTTGTGGATAAGGCTCACTGGCCGCGGGCAACGGCACCAATTCGCCAGACCCGTGCAAATCGACGGCGTGGAGTTTCTGCACTTCTCCGGGATCTTGGAGCACCCGCGACGCGGTCGTAACGTGGCGGTGGTGGGTTTTACCCGATGGGAGCGGGACTTGGGACTGATAAGTAATGATCTAACTTTTGCTGCCGAAACGGTGACGCCGCATCGATTTCAAGATGGCTTCACGCTGAGACTTCGCCTCTGTCTTAAGAATTAAACCATCATCCTCCCATTTCTTAACACTTCTCAAACTCCAACTAATCCACCAGTCGCTGTTGCATAGCCATAATAGCGGGAACAATGGGACCAATGCACCGGCAAACGCACATCTCAAGGCATCAACGAAGCCTAAAGATGGGGCACATAAATAGGCAACGCCACCGCATGTCCCACATGCGGCGACGTAAATGCTCGTACTGGTCGCGAAAGCGCCTAACTCTCGCAACTTAGTAGATAATAGCTCGATACTCACGATGACCACGCCAAGCGGCCAACTGCTGCGGTCACGACAAAAACGCCTGCCATTACGCCTAGCATGACTGGCAAGCCGGCGGAAGTCGTCGCGATTCCTGAAACAATTGTGAAGAGGAAAACGACCGGAGTCACCTCATCCCATATGGCTCGCCTGCGGGCAAAGTCTAGGCAAGGGGACACTCCCACGCACGGGGTAGTTGGCATCGGGGTAATCCCTTTGATGTACTGGGAGCCATCTCGCCACAGACGCAATCTCTCGGCCAAGCCGATCTCGGCGGCGCGGCTTTCCGTACCGCAGGCGACTTCGTAACTCTGGGAAGCGGTCGCCCAACTGTGGCCTAGACCATTGATTTCGTGACCGGCAGCAATTGTTGCCATTAGATTGTTACCTCGCCGATAATTACTCTGGTCTTTTGCGTAATGCACTTTTCAAATAGGTCACTCTTTTGAGTGGCCAATTCACCGAAGGCTTCCCAGACGTTCTCCCCCATGGGAATCGATTCGGTTCGGTATATATCTATGTCAAACAATACCGACGTATAGCCCCGTTTTTCGGGCGGCGGAGGGACGAGCGTTTGTACGATATCAACCATCGACCTCGGGTCGGCTAGTGGCATTGTGAGTTGGAAGAAAAAAGACCTCAAAACCTGAGGTAGAGTATTAGGGATAAAGGTGTATATGTTGAAGTATTCGCTCATTTCGATGGACGGAGACGGGAAGTCGATCCTGTTGATGTAACGCAACGCGATGCGGGCGTAGTTCTTCTTCGACTTGACCGTCTTCTGGTAAACGTCCCAGAGCCTTTTCGCCTCTGTGCTGAACTCAAGCCAAGAGGTGTACGGCGCTAGTAAGCTAAATGCGAACCCGTCGCGTTTAGCTTGAAATATCCTCTTTTCGTCGGCACTCGTCCAAGAAAAACCAATTGGCTCGGATGTAGTAGTGGCTGATGACTTCGCCCCCAATTCGATGCGGCCAGTCGAGTAGTGCAAATCTTTCTTGGTGGGGTAGTCCAGTCTGATTCTGTTGCCGCACTTTGCAAGCGAATCCAGAGAGGAGCTAGAGTCCTTGAACTGAATGGCTAGGACGGCCTCGACAATCGGCGCTTTGGCGTAATGTTTTCCCGTGTTCATTTGCCGACCATTGTCATTGTTATCCACAGCGTAAAACCAGAGCCACTGGTAAGTTAGCACGCTGTAGTAGTCTTAGCATCAGAAATAGCTCGACTTAGCACATCAACGCCATTGTATCAATTCTCCCGCACAGTTGGCCATATTCCGACTGCAAGGTAAAGGTTAGGAAGCCTATCGCTACCACCACACCACCACCCTAGCTCCGCCCCCGCCACTGCACTGCACGCCTGCACAGATTACCGACGCATCGCGGCCGGAAATTCTCGCGGTCGTCGGCGTGTCGATCAATGCCGAATCTACCGACACGTATCGACGAATTGGCGGGAGAGTGAAGTAACGAAAATACGCTGCGAAAATGCCGTTTCGCAGCGTATCGAGGGATTTCGTCTGAGAGGCCCCTCCCGGATTCGAACCGGGGGTGACGGTTTTGCAAACCGTTGCCTTACCACTTGGCTAAGGG
>JAYVGZ010000540.1:0-2870 GCA_043771805.1 Pseudomonadota bacterium | reverse complement strand
CGGCTCTCCGTACCTATCGAACCACCAGGCTCTCCCCGATATGTCGATTACAATGATGCGATGGGCACCTAGCCGCACGGCTGGATCCACTGGGATGTTCTGTGAAATGCCGCCATCGACAAGTCTTACGCGCCCTGCCTCAGTGTCTATCTCGACTGGAGGAAGGATTGAAGGGAGTGCTGCCGATGCGAAGCCGTGTTTTGCCGTAATGTCGTTGACGTAGCAGATGTCAAAGCTCGAACCACTCATTTCATCTTTGCTTAACTGATGATGAGAGCTGAGAAACAGCAGAGGCTTCCGCTCAGCGCCCTCCATCGTTGTCATGACACCTACAGCTTTCAGGGAATGGCTGCGATTTTCTGGTGTAAGCCCTCCATGGTCGTTGATGACAGAGTCTAGCTGTAATCGCAGTGGCTCGGGGTCAAGCACAGAATTTGAGGCGGCATGGGGCCCCGGAGCGAGATACTGCTGAGCGGCAATCCGTATGGCACGAAGGAACGCCCGTGTTCGAGTGCCCGAGAAGGTGTTGGAGAAGTTCCGCTCGCACCAGAGGTCTTCGAGCTTCTCTATTGCGTGCGGTACCCCGTCCTTGAGGCATGCTGCAAACACTAAGCCATTCACGGCGCCGATACTGCTTCCGATGATGACGGAGGTCTTGGCGAGGTCTTTCTTCAGTAGGTGGTTGAGAGCCTTCAATGCTCCGGCTTGGTACGCGGCGCGGACTCCACCACCGGACAGAACAATTCCAACATCACTTGAAGCACCTTCTAGCGACTGGTGAAATTCAATGGCGGGCTTGTCATCGAGCTGCGGGCGACGTTTCATAATGTTTTTTAGGAAAAACAGTTCCCCTTATAGATCTATCGACCGAATCCGCTAAAGCTTGAGAATTTGGCCCATTACGCGTAGTAAGAGGGTCCTTATTCTAGCCTGAATGCCTCACGGCATTCAGGATGCAACACCCGGATGGTGTTGCTAAATCAGTGCGTTAGCGCTGATTTGTAGGGGGTCTTTGGTTCGACACTGTGTCGTGGCGAATCAAAGACCCCCCAGGCTAGGAGTTACCTCAGTAAGATGCCAGAGCAGCGGATAACGATAACGGTAGACGGCCAGGCCGCCTCAGGAAAAACGGCGTTGTCTAGGCTCTTGGCAGAGGCTCTGGGCTTTGCCCACATTAATTCGGGCCTCCTCTACAGAGGTACGGCATGGTTAGCTCTGTCTCTTGGATTAGATCCAACAGATACCCCACGGGTCATTCAAGCCCTTCAACATCACCGACTCTCACTCGTAAGCGGTAAGAGCGGGCAGTGCGAACTGTTGGTAAATGAGCAAGTCACGACGGCGGACTTAACGTCGAGTGCCGTATCGAAAGGGGCCTCTGCCGTAGGGCAGGCAGCGGAGATTCGGGCAATACTCCTTCCGGCTCAGCGCGAGGCTTTCCCAAACGCCGGCCTAGTTGCCGAAGGTCGGGATATGGGGACGGTTGTCTTCCCTGATGCCTCGGTAAAGTTCTTCGTCGAGGCGGATCTTGCGGCGCGCGCAGCGAGGCGATTTCAACAGATGATCGATCGAGGTGACAGTACTTCGGTTGAAGTAGTCGCTGCGGATCTGGCGGCACGAGATAGAGCCGACGAGGGTCGCACTGTCGCACCGATGGTGAAGGTTGCCAGCTCGGTGGTTATCGATAACTCCTCGGCTCCGCTAGATGAGACGGTGCGAAAAATGTTGGAGATCGTGCGGTCGCGGTAGAGGTGGGAGCTTCGGCGCTAATTTACCGCGGCGCCTTGGCGCTAATTTACTGCGGCGCCTCAGCGCTAATTTACTGCGGCGCCTCAGCGCCGAGATTCAACACAACCGCCACAATCCCCAAGACGATATTCGCCATCCAGCCCGCCAGAAAAGCTGGGAGGAGCTCGGCTCGGCCCATCGAGATACTGAACGAATCGACCGCAAAATAGGAAAAGGCGATGAAGATAGCAGCAAGTGAGCTAAAGGCCATGCTGCCGGAGCGAGCTGGCCTTAAGGTAAACGGGAGTACTACGAGCGCCGTGATGACGATAACCAGCGGGAAGCCGAGCTTGTTATACAGGTCGGGAAGATACTGGTTCGTCGCGATACCGTTGTTTCGCTGGTTCTTGATAAACCGACGAAGCTCAAAATACCCCATGGTCGACGGTTCGTTTCTGAAGTCATAGAAGTCACGAGGCTGTTCCTTAATAGGAAGCGGTAGCGCGGGCAGCTGTTCGACCTTAATTGGGGTTGAATCGAGGTGGTAGAGAGAAACATTCTTCATCGTCCAGCCCACCACCGAGTCGAGCCAGGTTGCCTCTTGTGCGTCCGTGCGCTTTACCACTTCCCACGCCGAGCTAATCTCAAATTCAGAGAAGGCTTGGAGTGTGCTTGTTCGTGAGTCGAAAAGATTAACCGTAAAAAAATTGTTTCCTCGCCGCCACCAAAAATCCGTCTGGCTGTAACCACCCCGCTTGTCCTTCTGCCGAATATCGATGTTGTAAAGCTCCTTTTGCCTCCGCTCTGATACCGGGATAACGAGCTCGCCCAAGATGAGAGAGAACACCGACAACATAAGCGAAAAATAAAGGAGTGGTCGACTGAGCCAAGCGATCGTAAGACCACTTGCCCGCATGGCGGTAATCTCTGAGCTTTTCGAGAGAAGGCCAAAGGTAAAGAGGGTGGTAAACATGCAGGCAACAGGGAGCATCAGGTTTACCATCAGGGGGATCTTGTACATGAAGTACTGAAGCACAATGAGGGGAGATGCCTTCTCTGCCAGCACGTTGTCGATTCGATCAAGAAAATCGACCATAAGAAAGAGGAACGTGAACATCGCTAGCCCTATTGCGAAATTCTTC
>JAYVGZ010000539.1:0-2952 GCA_043771805.1 Pseudomonadota bacterium | reverse complement strand
CACGTAATACGTCAAGTTGCCGAAGGAGCTGATAGATGGCCTCAGTATTAAATTTTGTTCGAAGGTAAAGACTTGGCTCAAGTACGGGGAAAAACTGTCGCTCTATCTCAGCCGGCGTGAGCTGAGTGAGATCTCTGTACGTCATTCCGTCTCCAATTGCTGCCCTGTCCCAATAGGCTGCATGAGTAAGAAGCCATCGTCCGAATTCCGGCGAGGAATTTCTGATTATGAGGGTGCCCCAGTGAGGGTGTGACACGGCCACATGACCCCGACACGGAAGAATGACGGTGTCACGACTGAGAGGGATGGTTTCTGTTGTCGAGGATCGGCCGGGGAGGGTTGCCGAGATTCCCCGGTTATCGCCACTCTGAAGAAGTAAAAAACGACGCCCAAACGGTTCCGGAAAATGCGGGGATGATGGTACGCGCACCATACCGAGCTGTCCCTCAAGCATTGATGCACCGGTAACTACCCACCCGAACGCCGGGTCATACTCCTCTAGCGGCTGAGCTTCGAACCGTAAGGTTCGGAAAAGCCCGTGTGTGCACAATCCGAGCCTGGCGAAGTTCCATACCGGTGAGTATCCGAGGTTGTGTCCTGCAAAGCCATGGTCAATAAACCGGGTCACTGAGGTAAGCGCCCGCGTGATGGGGTTAACCTCCTCGGGGACTAACCCGCGCCGCTTTGAATGGTTGAGCATTAAGAGAAGGATGTCTTCATAGAATTGTCCCTCCGCCGACTGAATACTAGGGACGTTATCCGACATCGTTTCGATTGCGAAAACGAGATTGTGCGCTGCATCCGGGGGGTAGTGAAAAAGAAGCGCGTAGGTGAATTCAAGGAGAGTCATCCCGGCTTCCTTTCCGCGACGAAATTCACCGTCAATTGCTTGAATATCGCAGGCAGCCTTTAGGTAGAGGTAGGTGTGATGCACGTTTTTCCACTTTGCAAACACTTGCATAGCCTCGCCCATGAGTGCGTTGACGTCTATGAACTCCTCGGATGTATCCGATAACCGGTGCTGCCACCTAAGCGTATGTTCGACGAGACCGCGAAAATCGACTTCGACTTCTTCGCCATCGACTGAGAAAATACGATAACTTCGCCCCCGCTCACTGGCTGGATGCTCGGCGCCGTATTGTAGCAGCACGGCCACAGCACTCAGGGATGACATTTTGAACGCTAGGTCGAGGGGAGATACCCCCTGCGCATTAACGCCGTTTACTGGACACCCTCTTGAGGCGAGAATATGTATTATGTCCGAGTCTAGCTGCTCGGATTGCCCAGTTCGCAGGCAGTAATTGAGGTACGAGTGCAACGCGGAATTCCGGTCTCCGTCTAACCTATTCGCCAACTCTGGGGCTAGCTGTAGTATCTCGCTGACATCCTCCACATCTTCATTGGCACTCGCGACATGGTGGAGAATGGTGCCATCCGTAATCACAACAGATGGATCTGGCGTTGAGTCAAATCTAATATCCCACCGAGCACCTAACTCGATTACTCGAGAAATAATCTCGCGGCCTGCATGCGCAAGAAAAAGCTTCGCCAAAAATAGCTCCCCAGTTTCGGGGTCGAAAGTGTTCAACAGATGAAAGAGCCAAGCCTCGCCTAATACCTGTTCCTCTGCAGATAGTCGCTCCAAACATCCGCCGAGATCTTTAAAATCCCGGGCTGTCGATGGCTGAAGCGGGAATCCAATTTTGCTTGGCCCAGCTATCAGCGCAAAAAGATCCTCCGCCACTCCGTCAACACTCTTCTCGTTAACGACAATGCGCCCCGCCTGGCAAGGTGGGGAGTCCACTGGGATTTCTACGAGTAATTCGGCGATGAACCGATCTAACTTTCGGGCGGACTCTGACGAATTCAGAAGCGTTCTGACCCAAGCCGACTCAAGTTCCCACCGCGAAACTGGCATCGCGTCTCGGTTACGCCATACATCGAGCAACGTTTGGATTATCTGAAAAGAATTGCCGTGGTTCTGCGCGTAGTGAAAGGCCTGCCTCTGCTCATTATTTCGAGCATCAAAATCCGCGCCTTTGTCGGACAGCACCTCGATAACGTTCGGAAGGTCTTCACAGCGATTACTAAAACGCACAGCTAAAATAAGTGGCGTGTCGCCGTCCTCTGTTTTCGCATTCTGAAATTCGGCGGTATTCGGAAGCACCGTGAGGAGGCGTGAATTGCCGGTAAATGCGGCGAAGTGATACACGTTCGCTCCATGTACCACGCGGGGAATACCACGCGGGTATACGGTGATGGAGAAAGTGGTGCGTAGATCGAGGCCAAGGCATAGTAGGCGGTCGAGTAGCTCCCGTGTGAGTTTTTCACCGAGCAGGCCTACCACTCCAACATACTGGACACCTACTTGGCGCACGGCATTTACGACCTGCCGCCGCTCCTCAGGACATAGGTCGGATTCAATTTTTTGCAGGAGCGTCTCACCGGCCGGTGTGCCAAGCGTGTTTCGCTTGGCACCGTAGAGGAGCTGTTTAGAAAGACCTTTGACGAGGTCGGTACGGATCTGCCTAGGTGCGCGACGGGAGTCATCCTGGGGAGTGTGATCGGCATGCATAACTGCGTGGGCGCTAGGCGAAGGGACCGGAAGATACCCCTAAGCAGGAAGGAAAAGCAAAGAGCCTGATTGACTGATGTAGGGGTCGAAGGAGATTGAAAACGCTCGAACCTGGCTGCTTGTATCATCCACGGCTTCGAAGTTGGCCGCTCAGCGCTGACGATTCGGGAAAAATAGAGCTCCCACTAAAAATCGCTTTTTCACGTAGGTCTCTGAAAGCCAAGGAGCTTTTAGAGTAGGACTTCATCGCGCCTACGATCATAATTCAAGGGAGTGTCTACTGATTAGAGGACGCCTAGAGGAAGCCTTAAGAGCGTGATTAAAATGCTGCGACATACGTTGATGTATCGTCCACCGACCGGAGCTCTAAGCATTCT
>JAYVGZ010000538.1:0-3986 GCA_043771805.1 Pseudomonadota bacterium | reverse complement strand
TAACGCTGTCAGCGCGACACCAATTAACTTCACCGGGTGAAAATCCGCGCCAAAAACAAATACTGCCAGCAAAGCGGTAATTATCACGTTAGTTGCAAGGATTGCTTGAGGATAGGCTGCATTCGGAGCAGCGCAAACCGCTCTGACAAAAAAGTCGTTGTAAACAACCGCTACAAGAGCTAAGCCACCAAACAACCAGTAGCACTGCTTGGGCAAAACAAAACTATCACCGCGATACAGCCCGAAGGCGAGAAATAAGAGTGAAGTCACGAAGAAGAAGTAAAAATTGATTACCGCCGGCGCCAGCTGATAGGTCGTCAGAGCCTTTGTAAAGAGGACCACCGCCGTAAAAAAGAGCGTGGCAAATATTGAGAGAGAAATCCAAGTCACGATTTTTTCCTAATGGATAACGAAACGTGCTCGGGCCGAAGCGAGTCTCCCACGCGGAAGCTGGTTACCCTATATTTTTCTTCTCATTAAAATTAATGAATCCGGCTTCCACGTATTAGTATTTACCGATTCAGGTATTTCTTCACTCGAGAATCCATTGCTCGTAAATAAATTGACCCAGGTCTGCAAGGTTCGAAAGTACCACGGCGCAGGATCAGTGAAGTCGCTCAGAACCAGCTTGCGAACTCTCAAAAGTACTCGCCTGTCGCTCTTGCGAGCAGCGATTTGTATGCTGAATTCTGAAACTAAATTTCCCGATTTGCTTGGTACAAGAGCTCGTTCCTTGACCAATCTCGTAGCCCAAAGATGACCCCTATCGCGATAAAAAGCACCAAACCGAGAATTCGGGATGGTGTTACGTTCGAAAACAGAGAATGGCCCGTGCCCTCATAAAGATAAAGAAGTTCAAGCGCGAACCACGTTATTAAAGAGACGCCAATTCCGTACACTGCTACGTAGTACAGCTTTCCCTTTCTCCGGATCTTTTCCCAGCGGCCATTTTCGAATTTCAACATAACGACGGCGATGACTGGCGCAAGGCCATACTCAAAGATGATAGTGGCACAACGTCCTGCGTGCGGTCCATCGTTTCGTTATGCCTTACTGCACTGTTTCGTGGATCACCATTTCATCGGTGTAGGGGGGATAGGAAAAAGAGCTTCTAAACCCGGTGATCTAGGTACAGAACTTACGAGATAAACGTAACCGGACATTCGTTGGTAATTGTCCATGTCTGATCGAAATAAATATCTTGCTTCGTATTCCTTTCCCCTCATTGGGAACTGAAGTTTGATAACTATTTCCTGTTCCGAATTTGCTGCTTCGATCATACCAGTCCCGTGAGCGGTTTCGTCCCCGACGATTCGAGTCACCTCGAAGCGATTCGCCTTCAAACGCAGCTCCAGGCGTCCCGCATAAGTGACTCAAGAATCGGCCATTTGCCCTATCAGCCTATAGCTGCCAACAAAATATCCAAGCGGTGGAGTTTTTGCCATGTTTTGAGGTTCTGCATTCGCGAGAGTCCCAAAGATCAAAAAAATCAAGATGACGCTAACAAACAAACGCATAGTTATTTGATAAATTTGGCAGTGAGGCATAATGAAAAATGTTGTGCTACGGATGGTGGCGCTGAATATCGCCTATCGAGAAGATAAAGCATCCACCATCGGGGGTGATTACCTCCCCTGCACAAGCCTTAAAACCTCAGACACAATCGCCCTCTGTTCACTCGCATGCCGCTTCGGCGATCCCGTAGCAGTACTCGCCGAAACATCACGACCCACGTAGACAGGCTCAAGCCCTAATTTCCCAGACAGGTAGGGCTGCACATACGACCAAGCCCCCATGTTCTGCGGCTCCTCTTGAACCCAGATGACCTGCTTCGACGCTAAGTCTTTTAGAACCTTCTTGAACTCAAATTGTGGAAACGGGTGAAGCTGCTCAACGCGAACAACTTTTACCGGTATTTTCCCAAGCTCTTTCAGCGCTGGCATCACGTCATGAAACACTTTGCCGGTGAGCAGTACGACGTGACGAATTTCTCCGCCTTGTGAAAGGTCGTCTTCGATGATCGGTTTGAACGATCCAGAGGTGAACTCACTAAAGGCGCTCGATGCTGTCGGTAACCGAAGCAAACTCTTTGGAGTCATTATGATAAGCGGGCGCTTTAACTCAAGGAGCCCCTGCCGCCTTAAAAGGTGGAAGTGTTGCGCTGAGGTACTTGGATAACACACACACATGTTCCCTTCCCCACACAGCTGCAGGAAGCGCTCGAGGCGTGCGCTTGAGTGTTCTGGGCCTTGCCCCTCGTAGGCGTGCGGCAACATCAAGGTAACGCCTGAGAGCTGCCCCCACTTGGCCTCTGAACTCGCAATGAACTGATCAATGATGACCTGTGCACCGTTCGAGAAATCTCCAAACTGCGCCTCCCAGATTATAAGATCCTTCGGTGCAGTTGCGGCGTATCCGAACTCAAAACCTAGGACGCCGGTCTCAGAGAGCGAGCTGTTAAATACATCGAACTTACCCGCCTGAGCAGAACTAGATTGCAGTGACGCAAGCGGGCTCCAGATCGTTGACGACTCATAGTTGTCGAGAACGATATGACGTTGACTGAAAGTACCACGCCGACAATCTTGTCCACTTAATCGAACGTTGTACCCTTCTTGCACGAGGGAGCCGAAGGCGAGCGCTTCGGCGACACCCCACTCTACGGAGGTCTCTTGCACCACCGTATCTACCCGTTTCTCGATTATCTTGACGAGCTTTGGATGCGGAGTAAACCCTTGCGGGAATGCCACTAAACTTCGGGCGATCTCCTTTAGCTTTTCGCCGGAGACCCCTGTTTCAGGGGTTGGAACCCGGAGGCGTCCGTGGATTGCACACGCCTCACCGTGGGCGGGCGAAGCAACTCGTTCTTGAGCCGCACTAAAGCGGGCCTTGTACTCTGCTGTAACTTCATCCACGTCACTTTGAGAGAGCACCCCTTGCTGAATGAGTGCTGCTCCGTACTGTTCCCAGACGGGGCGCTTCGTTTTGATCTCTGCGTAGGTGAGAGGCTGAGTGAAGCTCGGATCGTCGCCCTCGTTGTGTCCGTGCTTACGGTATCCAACAAGATCGATGAAAACATCTTTACCGAACTTATTTCTAAACTCTAAAGCGAGCTGCATCACCCAACACGCTGCCTCTGGGTCTTCGGTATTGACGTGAAAGACAGGGCAATCGAAACCCTTTGCTATGTCAGTGCAGTAAGTCGTCGAGCGTGCTTCATCGGGGGTTGTTGTGAATCCGATCTGGTTGTTGATGACAACATGAAGCGTTCCACCGGTAGCGTATCCGGAAAGGAGCGAGTACCCCAGCGTCTCAAACACCACCCCCTGACCTGCGACAGCGGCGTCGCCGTGCATTAGGACGGGCAACACGCTCTTCCGATCACCGTTGTACCGTTGATCTTGACGGGCACGGGCGACCCCCTCTGCAACGGGGTTAACAAATTCAAGGTGTGAGGGATTTGGGACCATCTGTAACTTTACTGGCTCGTCGCCGTTTGCTGCGAACGTACCTTCGAAACCGAGGTGGTACTTTACGTCCCCTGCCCCGATAACGGTCGCCATGTTCTGGTCTTGAAACTCTCCAAAAACCGCCTCAAGTGGCTTGCCCAGAGTATTCGCGAGCACGTTTAGTCTTCCGCGGTGAGCCATACCAAAGACGACCTCCCGCACTCCACTTGATGCGCACTCCAAAAGAAGAGCATCAAGCGCGGTAATTAAGGTTTCACTCCCCTCAAGTGAGAAACGTTTGGTGCCTACATACTTTCGATGTAACTCAGACTCTAAGAGGTCACCTTCCACTAACTTGGTGAGTATTCGTTTCCGTGCTTCAAGAGTTACAGAATCGTTGCCGGCAAACCTAGATTCGATCCGAGAAGCCAACCACGATCGCTCGTCACTTCGTCCGAGGTGCATATATTCAAAACCAACGCTTCCACAGTAAGCGCGCTCGAGAGCAGTGAGAAGCGATTCACCTGTTGAGTGATT
>JAYVGZ010000537.1:0-3385 GCA_043771805.1 Pseudomonadota bacterium | reverse complement strand
AAAAAGTGCTTATAGCAAACCGGGGTGAGATAGCTCTCCGTATTATAAGAGCTTGTCACGAGCTTGGAATTAAGACAGTCGCTGTCCATTCAAAGGCAGACGAAGACGCCCTCCACGTTAAGCTCGCGACCCAGAGCGTTTGTATTGGTCCTGCCCTGGCGAAGGACAGTTACCTCAATATCGCTTCAATCATGTCAGCGGCAGTTGCCACTCGTGCTGATGCTATCCACCCTGGCTACGGATTTCTGAGTGAAAATGCAGCATTTGCTGAAATATGCGGAAGCTGTGGCATCACATTCATCGGTCCTACGGTTCGCAATATGCGCGTGATGGGCGACAAGGCTCGTGCTCGCCGCGTTGCAGACAAGGTTGGAGTGCCAACGATTCCAGGCGACAGCAAGGGTCTTTTGGATCCGGCAGAGGCACTGAAGATTGCTGAGCGGACCGGCTTTCCGATTCTTCTTAAGGCGTGTGCCGGAGGCGGCGGCCGGGGCATGAAGATTGTAAAGAATGCTGAAGGAATGGTCTCGACATTCCAAATGGCCCAGCGCGAAGTAGAGGCAGCATTTGGTGATGGCCACCTTCTTGTTGAGAAGTATCTTCCCCGAGTGCGCCACATTGAAGTTCAGGTTGCCGGGGACCAGTCGCACAACGTTGTGCACCTTGGGATACGCGACTGCTCGGTTCAACGGAGGTATCAGAAGCTCCTCGAAGAATCGCCCTCGATTGGTTTGCCAGCAGATCTACAAAATAAGATTCAGGATGCAGCTGTCGAGCTTGCAAAGTCGGTCAATTATACGAGCTTGGGTACGGTAGAGTTTCTCGTTGATCTCGAGAATAAGCAGTATTTCTTTATTGAAATGAACACTCGCTTACAGGTCGAGCATCCGGTAACAGAGATGGTTACTGACATTGATCTGGTCAAAGAGCAGATTGCCATAGCCGGGGGAAGCGACCTCTCTGTTTCACAGTCCGAAGTTCGGATTTCGGGGCACGCGATCGAGGCGAGAATTAATGCCGAAGATCCGAGAACGATGATTCCATCTCCCGGACTGGTAAAAAGTTATCATCCACCGGGCGGCAACGGGATTCGGGTCGACTCGGCGGTATACGCTGGATACACGGTCAAGCCTTATTACGATTCCATGATCTCTAAAATAATTGTCCGAGATAAAGACAGAGAATCGTGTATTCGCAAGCTACTTGTTGCACTAGACGAGTATCTCATCGATGGAATTAGCACGAATATCGAGCTGCATCGCCGTATCTTGAGTCATCCTGACTTCAGGAGTGGCAACTTCTCAACTAAATTCCTTGAGCAAGTGCAGTTGTTTGGATAGTGACTACATTATGAGCATCACCCAAAGCCGCCATCGTTGCACTCAGGTTGATTTTTTTGTTTTTGTACTCGTTGCTCTCGGTTCGTTAGGCATAGCTTGTGCCGATTCCCCCGGATTTACGGTGGTCGAACCCACCTATGAATTCGGTGCGGTTCCACAAGGCACGCTCGTGGTCCACGAGTTTGAGATGAAGAATACAGGTACAAAAGATCTTCAGATTCAAAAAATCACGGCCTCCTGTGGTTGCACGGCGGCAACCGTGGATGCGAGCAGCGTTAAGGCGGGTGAGGTTGGAAAAATTAAAGTCTCTTTTGATACATCCGGCTTCTCCGGGGCAAAGACAAAGACGGTCGAGGTTCTCACTAGCGATTCGGAATCACCGGAATTTCTTCTTTCGCTCAAGGGGACAGTCCTACCGGGTGTTATAACGGAACCTCGTCGTATAGAATTCGGAGAGTTGTCCCCGGGCGGGGATCAATCTCGTTGGTCGCATGATTTCTCGGTAGCGATTCAAGAGGGATCAGAGCTTAAAATTTCTCAGGTACAAACATTTGCAAAATATCTCCGAGTTTCTGAGATCGAAAGATCGGATCGGGGTGGGCGCTTTAAGATTGAGGTATTACCCGACGCCCCACGGGGGGAGTTACGAGACCGTGTTGTTGTAGAGTTCGCAGGAGGACGTCAACAATCAGTGAACATACCAGTGATTGGATCCATCAAGGGCGACCTGCGGCTTGTTCCAAGTACCGTCTCTTTTGGGGTAATTCAGGGGGCGCAACCGCTGGAGCGCCGAGTGCGCTTTGAAAACCAGGCAAAACAAAACGTAAAGGTACTCTCGGTAGTATCCAGCAACCCTGCAGTGTCAGCCTCTTTGATTGATGTCCAGGCGGGTAGGAGGGGAGTTTTGGTCGTCCGGGTTGACCCTCTTCTTGTGACCAAGGACCTCAGGACGACTGTAGATATAGAGACTGACCACTCCACTGAACCCAAACTCTCCTTAAATGTATTTGGGGTTCTGCCGCCTAAGTAAATCGGCTTGACCTAAGTCAAAGAATCGACAGTAATGTGAAAGTGATTCTCCGGCGATACCCACCTAATTTCCCCTTGTTACTGTGCTTCAGTATCTTCTTATGCATTTGCAGCGCACCTGCATCTGCGGAGAGCATTTCGTATTTTGGAATAAGGTTTCCCGTGGACTCTCTCGGAGCCGTTCAGCCCGACCAGACGAAGGCTTCGGTTGGATCAAAGACTTTTCTTTCTCCCTCCAAAGATCTGCCCCGTAGAATAGCAGCCTTGTATGCGAGCACTCCCGAGCTTCTCCCAAAAATTCCCTGGGAAGATTTTAGCGCATTTGTTTTGAAGAGCGCCGCAGCTGGCGACAAAGAACTCGTTGTATCAGCTATTCATACGGTGGCTCGATGTCCGAGCCTCTCTATCGTGCAGGTGAAAGAGCTTTTCGGCGCCTTAACAGCCAGTGACGAGCTCTCTTCGCTATTCGAGTCAGCAATTATGAGCTTCGAGGGTGCTCCAAGTAACGTAGACTACATCTGTGAGGGTTTTACGCTGTTTCGGGGGCCTGCGCGGCGACTGGCGCTTGAGAAAGCGCCTCGCCAAGTGTACCGATTTCAGTTCCAGTGCACGGAGTACCTCCAAGGCAAGGCTCGGGCACTTCTAAGTGATGGAAAGCTAGGTGACGGGATGCGTATGTTAGACGCAATCTCGCAGATCTTTGCGGACGGTTCTGAGCAGTTTCTTCCGTTGATAGGAGCGCGTAATCGGCTCTCAAAACTAAGTGATGTCCTGGCTCAGGGAGAGTACGGATCTGTGGGTCGCATGGTGCAGGGTCTTCCAGAAGACCCGTGGATAAGCCCCTTCGCTATAACTTTGGGTCGCAGCCTCGTTCAGAAGGCTATGGAGCAGGCCACAGCTGAAGGCAAGATTTCAAATGCGCTGCGATTGATAGCAGCGATTGACTTCCAACGCCGCACCCCGCGGGATCACGACCTCATCATTAATATTTTAGATGCTGTGTCATCATCTGAACG
>JAYVGZ010000536.1:0-4045 GCA_043771805.1 Pseudomonadota bacterium | reverse complement strand
CGGTCCCGGAGTGTCGGAAATTTGTTCCGAGCAGATAATACTTCCGAAGCCGCAATCTCGACCACCCTTACGCCGGGGCCTGGACCCATCTGTGCGAGCGGATCTCCTACGGGTGTGAAGGCAACTGAGTCACCCGAGTATTCAAGCCCGCCCCCTTCTCCTGCACGATTAACACCCACCACAAAGCACTGGTTCTCAATGGCTCGCGCCTTCAACAGTGTTAGCCAGTGCTCCCTGCGCGCAGAAGGCCAGTTTGCCACCACAACAAACAAGTCGGTATCCTTTGCCGTTTCAGCAAACAGGTGTGGGAAGCGAAGATCGTAGCAGATAACGGGGGTGATTTTGAGGTCACCGATCGAAAATGTATCAGCCGAGTTTCCCGGGGTGTACTTCGTTTGTTCGTCACCAAAAGAGAAGAGGTGAATCTTTCTGTACTTCCCGACCACTCCAGAAGGGCCGATGACGTAAGAGGTATTAAACACTTCCCCCGTATTCACCTGCTCTGGAAGTGAGCCGATGCAGTGCACGTTTCTCTTGTGAGCAAGCTCACAGAGGTAGGAGAGACCTCGTTCGTGACTCTCGATCGCATGTGCACCGGTCGTGAGTGAAAAGCCAGTCGTAAACATCTCAGGAAGGACGAGGAGCTGTGCGCCTTCAGCATCGGCTTGATCGCACAGCGGCTCGCAGCGAATCAGACTCTCCTTAGCATCGTTCCATGCGATATCGCTTTGAATAAGAGCTACTTTCATCGACTTTATTTCTCCGACAGGAGTAGGTAACCTATCAGTACTGTTAACCGCTTGCACCTATTCAGGAGCAAAACTTTGGTGTGAATTCGCTGCTCGAGTTCACGAGGTAGCAGCTTCATATTCGATACAGGGCTAGAAGCATTATGGACGTTCAAAAGCTATTCGCGGATCGTGTCGGCGGTGAGAAGTTTGGCAAAGTCCAACAAACCTTTAAATTCACCCTGATCAACAACGCTAAACTCGATTTTATTGCTAAAAACCCCACGGTCAAAGTCATCGACATGGGCGTGGGCGAGCCCGAAGAGATTCCAGCCCAATCAATTATTGACACCCTCTCGCGCGAAGCGGCGGTGAAGGAGAATCGAATCTACCCATGTAACGGGATCCTCGAGTTTTGTGAGGCAGGCTCCCGATACCTTGAGAAGCTGCTTGGAGTAAAGCTTGATCCTAAAACAGAGCTGATGCACTGCATCGGAACCAAGGCCGCTCTGACGCAGATACCCCTTGCCTTCGTAAACCCCGGCGAGTCGGTCGTGGCCACAGTTCCGGGGTATCCGGTGTTACCGCGAGTTGCTGAGTGGCTTGGCGCAAAAATGATCTCTCTCAAGTTAGAACCTCAGAACAACTATCTTCCTGACAGGGCTGAATTTGAGTCCGTCATCAAACAGCATAAGCCGAAGATGGTGCTTCTGAACTATCCCAACAACCCTACTGGGGCAGTCGCATCCTTAGAATTTTACAAATGGATAGTTGGGCTTGCACACACCCACAGCTTTGTCATCGTGCAAGATGCTGCTTACGTAGATTTCGTATTTGAAGGATCTCCAACTTCGCCCCTACAAGTCGATGGTGGCAAAGAGGTAACACTTGAGCTCTTCTCGCTCTCAAAGAGCTACAATATGCAGGGATACCGTATCGGGCTCGTAGCGGGTGGTGCCCCGCTCATAAAGGCATTCTCTCTCGTTAAGGACAACACCGATAACGGACAGTTCATCGCGATTCAGCGCGCAGGGATACATGCGCTTGAAGGGTGTGGTACTTTTCTGGCTGAGAATCGAGAGAAGTATCGGCGTCGGCTACACCGTGTCGCGCAGATACTACGCGATGCTGGAATTGAAGCCACGCCCTCACCGGGTACCTTCTACCTGTATGTCGCAGCCCCCAAGGGCTTCAGAGGCCATTCGTTTAATTCCGCCCAAGCCTTCGCTGACTTCCTGATTGCTCAGTACGGTATTATCACCGTGCCGTGGGAGGAGGCTGGCTCCTTCATTCGGTTCTCGATGACCTTCGAAGTTGGAACTAAGGATTTTAAGAACGAAGACGAGGTTTTCAGCGCCCTTGAGGCGCGATTACTACGAAACACCCTCGAATAGAGCTCTAAAGCGCTGTTTCTGTTTCGAAAGCACCGTCGGTTACAAGGGCCCGTTAGTCGGCGCTCGGGCACTTGCTTGATTGGGCTAAGCCCCTCTGGTAGTTTGACGAGTTAGACGTTGTTGTTCAGCAAGGCGCACCTCATGACCTACTCTATTCTTGTATCGACCTCGAGCTTTATCGACACCCCAGGTGCACACGTAAAAAAGCTTCAAGAGGCTGGCTTCGAGGTTGTAAAGGCTCGTGGACCCTTAAACGAGGATCAGCTTCTCTCATACATAGGCGACGGAAACCGGTTCGACGGTTTTCTCTGCGGTGAGGATGACTTCAACGCTACCGTTCTCAAAGCCGCCGCGCCGCGAGCAAAGATAATCAGTAAGTACGGCGTGGGGTTAGATAAGATTGACCTCGTTGAGGCTGAAAGCCTTGGTATTAAGGTCACGAATACTCCGGGAGTAAACCACACGACGGTCACTGAGCTTACCTTTGGGCTCGTCTTGAGCCTCACCCGATCAATCCCCGAGCAGAATGCGATGGTTCACCGCGGCGAATGGCGTCGACATACCGGAAGAGAGCTCGCAGGAAAAACGCTTGGAGTATTGGGTTTCGGCCGAGTCGGTAAAGAAGTGGCGAAGCGCGCTATGGCTTTTGGGATGAATGTACGGGTGTTTAACACCTCATGGTCCCCGTCCCACAGCGCTTATCTCGCAGAGCTGAACAGGGTTTTTAGTGATCCGATCTTCTCTGAGTACCCGCCGAAAGTAGAGCGAGCCCCCCGCGACGAGGATCTCTTTCCCCATGTTGATGTTGTCTCTCTTCATATGAGCCTTACCCGCGACAATCAGAGCTTTATTAACCGCAGACGGCTTGCGATGTGTCGGCGTGGAGTCTACATCGTGAACGTGAGCCGTGGAGCTCTCGTTGACCAACGAGCTATGGCTGATTGTATTCGGTCAGGCCAGGTAGCTGGATTTGGTGCTGATGTGCTCGACCCAGAGCCAGTGCAGCAAGACAATCCGTTGTTAGGCTTAGCGAACGTACACCTTACACCACATGTTGGTAGCCGCACGTACGAGAGTGTTGTGAGGCAGGGATCCGCAGCAGTCGATAACCTCCTCGAGGCCCTCCGCGTGGCTGAAGAGAAGAAGACTGCGTCAGCGTAGTTGCGCACTCTCACCCTTTTGTCTCGTGCGGTAAGCAGCTAACGTTGCGCACATGGTGCGCAAAAAATCCGTTTCTCGATCTACTCCTTCCAAAAGAAAAGTTTCGGTTCCTCAAAGGCTAAGAGAGCTGTACCGAGCGTTGGTACTTCCTCGCATGATTGAAGAGAAGATGCTGCTCCTTCTTCGCCAAGGGAAGGTCACTAAGTGGTTCTCTGGTATAGGTCAAGAAGCGATTTCAGTTGGCTGTACTGCTGCGCTAGCAAACGACGAATACATCCTCCCCCTTCACAGAAACCTAGGAGTCTTCACTACTAGAGGTATTCCGCTCTCGAAATTAATTGCGCAATGGCAAGGAAAAGAGACCGGCTTTACGAAGGGCCGAGATCGCTCTTTTCACTTCGGTACGAACGAATACCACATTGTTGGTATGATTTCGCACCTAGGACCCCAGCTAACTGTAGCAGACGGTATTGCGCTTGCATCGACGCTCATTAAAGAGCACAAGGTCACCCTCGCCTTTACAGGTGAAGGGGGTACATCTCAGGGGGATTTCCATGAGGCCTTAAACGTTGCGGCGGTTTGGAATCTTCCTGTCATTTTTGTCGTTGAGAACAATGGCTACGGTCTTTCAACACCAACGAGCGAGCAGTATCGGTGCAAGAATATTGCCTCAAAGGCGGAAGGGTTCGGTATCGAAGGAATTACAATAGACGGAAACGATCTGCTCCAGGTTTATACAACGATCTCAAAGCTCGCAGAGAG
>JAYVGZ010000535.1:0-7905 GCA_043771805.1 Pseudomonadota bacterium | reverse complement strand
CCAGGCCTTTTCAGCAGCGGGCGGGTCTTCAGCATTTCAAACCCTTGGATTTTCTGACAACGCGCATGGCTCGTGGACAAATACAAACGGGTCTGTTGCTCTGGCCCCTATCAAGGTCTCTCTTTATGCCGCTTCGAATACAACGCAGAGCAGTTCCGGAACTCAGAACCTTAGCTCCTTGATTTTTGCGGGCGCAGGAGTTGCTTCGGTTGGCGTCACCAACGGTTCCGTTATTATTTCGGTACCGGCGGGCGGCGGCGCGGCTGGGGTTGCAAATGCGGCGGGGACTCAAACCGGAACGAGCGGAACTATCGTGTTCTCGAATTCGAACGGCTACAGCTTCGGGATGAGTAATAGTAGCCGTATCACCATAAACGGCCCAACCCTGAACTACTACGAGCCATTAGGTGCGGTACACTCTCAGGCAGTAGTTCAGGGGACGGTTCCGCTGCAAAACCTTGCAGTGCCGTTCAATATCAACGCTACGCAGCTAAATATGATGCTGGCGCATACCGGATCTTCCTCTGGGGGTTTTACTCTTACGTTCACTGCCGGTTTATACACAATGAGCGGTAGCACTGCTTCTCTTGCGTCATCTGCTAGTATGTCATTTGGTTATAACTCTACGGCAGCCACAAGCTACACAAATCACAGCGGTACTAGGATTTATTCATTCTCTTTGGGCACCTGGAATTTAACGCCAGGAAATTACCTGCTTGGATTTATCTGCTCTTCCTCAAGCTCTCAAACGGCAGGGACAGTAAGCTATTTACTCAATCGTTCAAATTATACTTTGCAGGGCGAGGCTACTGCGGGCGGAAATTATACTAGGTATTTCGGTAACGGGATTTATTCTGCGTCTTCATCGGTTCTGCCGAATAGCGTTCACCTTACTCAGCAAGTTCAGAGCACTAATCAAGCCCTACGACAGCCGTGGTTTGCAATGGCGGGAGCACTATAAATGGAATCAGGATTAATAATCCAAGACTTCGCAGGGGCTCACAACGCCGACCTTCAGAAAACGAGCGCAAGGCTAATCAAGGGCGGGAGCTGGAAGAAGCAGCGCGTCGTTATGATTATCCCGGCGGGTAATTCTATTCCGTCAAAGGTGTATCTCTCTCACGTTAACATTGCCTTTCCTCCGAATAACGGAGTGGTGCGTATCTTAGCGCAAGGAATGGAAGTAGGCGACGCATACAGTAAGGCGATAGAGCAGGTGCTCGCGCATCCAGAGCTTAAGGACTGGGAATATGTACTAACGCTCGAACACGATAATTGCCCCCCATCTGATGGCGTCATTAAGCTGATTGAGTCACTAGAAAGCAATCCACATCTATCATGTGTCGGTGGCCTCTACTTCACGAAAGGGCCGGAAGGAGTCGCGCAGATATGGGGCGACCCGAAAGATAGCGTGGTGAATTTTAGGCCACAACCTCCACGGCCAGGAGAATTAGTAGAGTGTTGCGGGACGGGCATGGGGTTCAATCTCTTTCGGCTCTCGATGTTCAAGGATGAGAAGCTCAGGAAGCCTTGGTTTCAAACGATATGCGGCAAGGACGGCGCTGCCACCCAAGATTTATTTTTTTGGAATGACGCTAGAAAAAATGGCTATAGGTGCGCGGTAGATTGCAGGGTCCGAGTTGGGCACTACGATCAGGCGTCGGACACAATGTGGTGAGATAAATGGCAAAAGCAAAAGACCCAATCAAATTAGACATCGCGTGCGGTCAGCGCAAACAGGAAGGCTTCGTCGGCATGGATATCGCGAAATGCGAAGGCGTGGACATTGTTCACAACCTAAACAACTACCCTTGGCCGGTAGGGGATAACTCAGTATCAGAAGCGCATTGCTCTCACTATGTAGAGCACATTCCGCTGGCCTATTGGAATCCCGGTAACACCTATTCTCCTGAGATGAAGAACGCCAAAAGCGTAGACGCTCTCTGCAAGTATTTCGAAGAAGTACATCGGATACTGGTACCGGGCGGCAAGCTCACAATTATCGCGCCCTATTACAACAATCAAAGATGCTGGCAGGACCCGACACACCGTAGAGCTATCTGCGACTCCACCTTCTATTACGTGTCAAAAGATTGGCGGAAAGCTAACGGGCTGGACCACTACGGGATGAGTTGCGACTTCGATGCTGTGTGGGGCTACGGAATGGACCCGTGCTTAGAAGGGCGCAACGAGGAGTACAGAGCGTTTGCGGTACGGCATTACACCAATGTGATTTCGGATATTCACGCACATTTAACGAAGAAGAAACTCTAGTCTCTAAGGTTGTAGAATAGGTTTACGAATTTAAGGATCTACTATGCAGAACATGATTGGAAAGCTCCCTCCTGGTTTCGATATGGACATGCTTATGAAGCTCGTCGCTCAGTACGGCGGCGGTCAGCCTCCTATGCAGAACAAGGGTCCAGCTCCTTTCTCTCCTGGGAAGGGGATTGGTGACGTTGCTGGCGCGGCTGCGGGGATGGCGGGGAGTGTTCAAGATGCTCAGAATCTCGCTAATGCTGGGAGGTGGTACGGTCAGGGTCCCCTACCTAGTTTCAAAGAGCTGGGTCAAGGATCGGTGCCGAATCGAGAAGGTTGGGCGGACATGGGGCAACCTGGCCTTGGTGCTCCTTGGGCGTCTATGAAGATCCCAAAAGCTAACGGTCCTCAGCGCGTATCTCCCGGCATGTACAAGGGGGCTGACGGAAAGGTTTTTAAGTCTAAGACTCAACCGAGGTAATTATGAGCTGGCTCGAAACTGGTCTCGATTTCTTAACTAAGCATAGCGATACGATTGCGAAGGTTGGCGGCGCGGCTAAGAACATTTGGTCAGCCTTTAATCAGAACAACGCTCAGCAGAATGTCAGAAATGGGTACATGGATATCCAACAGCAGATTCTCGCGAACGCTCTTTCTCAGAAGCAGAAAGACCTAGACTTCGTTAACGCTCAAGCTGCGGCGAGGGGGAGTGGTGGCGGGGCTCGTGGTCCTTCTATCTCCCCAGCGGCGATGATGAAGCAGCAGAAGGATCAACAGAAGGCAGAGAAGAAGGGGTTCGAGGCTCTTCAGAAGTCGTTGTCGGGAATCTCTCAGAGCTATCAGCCATTCATCGACGCGGGTAAATCGGTCCTCCCTAAGCAGACAGAGAACTACAATCAGTATTTAGACCAGACTGCGATGCTTTCCAATTATCTAGGACCTGCCGCATTGAAGGCTTTTCAGACTCCGAGCCAAGCTGCGTATGACATTAAGGTACCAGGCCAAGCGTATCGAGTCGCGGCTCCGCAGTCGAATGTTCAGATTCCTAATTTAGCAGAATTACTGAGGAGGGGATGATGAGAGGCGGAACTGACTGGAACGCATGGCTCGCTAAGAGAGGCGCTGATAGGCGGCGGAATATGGAGCTCATGCTCTATCTACAGCAGCAGCAGATGCAGAATCCTCAAGGGCAGCAACAGCAGCAGGGTCAACAACAACCTCAGCAACCTCAAGCTGCCGATGTAGGTAAGCAGGTCAAGGACGGCATTTCTGGCGTTAGAGGCATTCGTTCTATGCTCCAAGACATGGGCCTACTCGACGGCGGCACAGAGGCGGCTGGCGCGGCTCTTGGTAATGCAGCAGCTCCCGCAGTAAGTTCAGGTATGTCGTCGGTTGGCTCTGGAGTCATGTCGGGCGGTGAGCTGGCTGGTAACGGTCTCTTTACGCCTGCGGCTACGAATATGTCGGTCGGTACTCCTGCGCTAGATGGAGGTGCTGCTGCGGCTCCTGGCTCCACTATGGCGACTGTCGCTCCGTACCTTGGCGCGGCGATGGCGGCGAAGGGTGGATATGATATCGTCCAGGGCTTTAATCGAAACGGAGAAGGGGTTCGTAGCGGACTTACCCAAGTAGGTGCAGGGCTTGGCACAATCGCACTTCCGGGTGTTGGAACAGCAGCGGGCGCAGCGGTGGGCAACTTTATTGGCTACGGCTTGCAGGGTAATGGAATCAAGAACGATCTTGCTTTAGCAGCTAGGGGGCCGATGGGGTGGGGGGTATTAGCCGCAAAAAAAACCGGCCTCATAAGCAAACTAATGCACAAGACCACTAGACAGGTAGCCTCCGAGCATACTCAAGACTTACTCAGCAAGGGGACTGATGACAAGGCGTATCAGAACTATGTCGCGGGTATGAGAGAGCAGTATAACGCGGCTCCTCCAGATCCTTCTAAACCATTTCACGGCGGTCAGTACGGTAGCTGGGATGAGTATAAAGCAGCGGGGCTAGATGCGGGTGATTTGACGGGTGTCTACGGCAATATCAAAGCGTACGGACCACAGTGGGCGAGCCTTTCAGAAGACCAGCGTAAGCGAGTAACTCAGGCCAATATCGACTCCGGTCTCTACAACTCACGGAAGGGCGAAGTAGAGCTTTCAGATGAAGCTAAGGCCCTTGAGAATAGAGATAGAATACTCAAGGAAGTAGCGGCGAATACCCCGTTAGTCCCTAAGTCTACGACGATGATTCCACGAACGGGTAAGAAGGCCGCTAATTATCAAGCTGGTCCTCGGAGGTTTTGATGGCGCAGAGAGTTCCAGGGATGCCGGCTAATACGGCAGTGAATACTGGCGGGAAGATTCCTGTTACTCCTTACGTTCGTAAGGACTATGTCGGATGGGATGATGCGAAGGTCAATACTAGGCTCGGCCAGGTAGCTCTTGAGCTGAAGCGTCCAGGCGCTAATACTCGGAACCTTTCAATCGAGCAGGACGATCTTAATCGCTACAGGAATTACGCCCTCGCGCCCCCCGCAGCTAATCCGCCTCCTCTTACGCTCGATAACTCTTCTGATAGAGCTGGGCAGACCACTAGATACCGAGAGGCGGCTAATCGTATTAAGAATCTCCAGCCAGGGGCTCCCGAGTACGATAACAACGCCAATATTCTGAAGGATATCGGAGGTCGCTTCGGCTACAACTGGCAGAACGATCTACCTAAAGGATATACGCCTCCCGCTCCCGCAGTAGAACCTCCCCCTCCAACGGTAGAACCAACGCCTCCGGTAGTGGACGCTCCACCTCCTGTTGTGGATAGCCCTCCCCCTACGGGTGGAGGTTCGACTGTAGATCCTACGACTACGCCACCGCCAACATCAACTCAAGCCGACCTATCCAACTATCAATCCCCTATGACGAAAGCTCTCCTAGAGTCTCTAGGGCAGGGGATGAACAGCATGAGAGCGTATGAGCCTCAGTATTTCGAAGGGTCTCCTCTTTACAAGTTCCAGAAGGAGCAAGGACAGAAGGACCTCGCGAAGTTGATGGCGGCTCGTGGTTTAACTGGCTCCGGTGCTGAGATTCAGGGCTACTCTGATTTCCTAGGTAAGATTGGCGCGGAGGAGTCTGAGAAGCAGAGGCAGTATGCTGAAGGGCAGATGACTCGTAACAATGATGCTCTACGTTTCATTGCTGATTTTGATGCTAGGGACAGAGAGAACCTTCGCAGTCAGGGGAATTTAGACGCTGACAGACTACAGCGATATCAGTTCGACCAGGCGGGCCAGGCTCAGCAGGATAAGCAGGGGATGCTTAACTTCTTCCAGAATATACTTGGTCAGCAAGCTCAGGGTAGTCCAATGACTGCGGCTCTCAATGCTCTCGGCTCTCAGAACGACGCCAGTAGCACTCTAGGAAAGGCTATGCAGCAGTTCCTTTCTAACCGATTCACGAAGGCTGTCCCAACAGGAGGTAGTTCAGGTGGCGGTGGTGGGGGTAGTGGTGGTGGTGCTCCCTCAGTTACGACAGTCCCTCCTGCTGATACTTCGAGCTTGGATATAATGAGACTGCTCACTCAGTTCGGCAATCAAGCTGGCAATAACGACGTAGCCTCTACCGGAATATCGAACATATTAGGTCTATTTAAGTAGGTGACGCATGGCGAGAACAAGCACCTACGCGAAATTTCTAGACCCCGTTAGCCTACCTATGCCTGGGATACCCGGCTTCGTCCTCGGTGGTCAGTTTGGCGACATCTCTAAGAACATCATCCAGGAGGATCAGGCGCGCACTCAGTTAGAGAACTCTCAGCTACAAGCGGAGTTCATGCAGCAGCGTAATGACGAGCTACAAAGAGCCGAAGAATCTCGGGCCGACCTAGCGGAAAGATATGCCAATAAGAAGCCCCTTACGATCCAAGAGGCGTATCAACAGGCTCAGGATGTCTCTCTCGCGCATGGTCAGACGGATGACTTCCTAAAGCTTCAGCAAGCGCAGTTGCAGAGGGATGACTTAGAGAGGAATAGGAAGTTGGAGGCTATGAGGCAATTCCCGTTTTTAGCCCAAGCTGGCTTTGGACAGGATGCGATAGACTACGCTACGGAAGCAGGGGTCAATGTTCCCGATAACGCATTAGAGATCAATCGTCGGCAGATCGCTCTTCCGAGAGGTGGTCGCGCATATATGAATCCAGATGGGACGCTCGATGTCTTCCAACAGTCGGAAGCTAAGAGTAGCGGATCGGGTGGTAGTGCTAAGGGCTCTATCTTAACAAAGGAGCTTGTCGATGCAGACGGCAACTCTACGCTCGTGAACACTAAAGCTGAATATGCTGACGCGATGGCTCAAGGGTATAGGCCAAAGGAGAAGGTAGATCCACTCGCAGCCGCGCTCGCAGGGCTGGCTGGTCCACCTCCGAAGTCTCCCCTCACGGACACTAAGGCGGCGGTGGAGGATACCGTCGAGGGTAATAAGCCTAAGAACGAAGTAGATCCACTAGAGGGGCAGCGTAGAAGCAAGATAGTGAATGGGGTCCGAGTTGACTTTATTCGTAGAGGCGGCAAATGGGATCCGGTTTAACGTTCTCAGACGCAGAGTTTGATGCTCTACCTGATTACAGTTTCAGTGACGCAGAGTTCGACTCATTGCCGGATGCACCTCCAGAAGATAACTCTCCCTCTTGGATTTCCAGCCTCGGCATCTCTGGAGCCAAGGGGATAGGCAACGTCGCTGACGGTATCGCTGGCCTTATAGACTACGGCGAGAAGACTTTTGACACGGGCACGACCCTAGGTGAACGGTTATCAGCTACGCAGCGTGAGTATCAACAGCCACGAGAGGAGTTCTTAGCTCAAGTCCCGAAAGGGTCTACTCAAGATTACGCCAATCAAGTAACCGAGGGAGTGACAACAATGCTCCCTTCTCTCCTTAGTGGTTACGCGCCAGTTTCTATGATGTCGCAACAGCTTGGTCTCGGCGCTGGTCGCAAATTCAAGCAGCTTCAGGAGATGGGCTTGTCGGTTGACGACTCTCAGAAGGGTGCGGCTATCTCTGGGTTAGCGAACGCAGCTCTCGCGACTCCTGTACTTCAGACAGCTCAAGGTACTGGTCCGATAGCGGAGAGACTCCTATTTGGCTCAGGACTAGGTGCGGCATCTGGTGCGGCTGGAACTATCTCTGATTTCTATGCTAACGCGGCTGCTACAGGCGAGGACGTTAAGCCGTATGAGGTGAAGGCGGCACTGCCCGGCGCGACTCTTGTGGGAGGCCTCACTGGTGGCTTGCTTCCCGTAGCTAGTTCCGTTGCTGGTAGAATTAGCCGAGGTCCCGCAATTAATCGAGACGCGCTAGGAGCGACGCTAGAGAGCCGCCTCGCGAACAGGCCACCAGACTCCCCTGAGATACCAGTCGCTACCGGAGTGAAGCTACAGGCTGACCCAGAGCCGATAATCCCCGTTGATGCGCCTCCCGCTAAAGAGGCTGCGCCTGTCGATGTACCTGAGCCTGGGCCAGTTGTTAAGCAGACAACTATTCAGAAAGCTCCGAGCGGAGAGGATGGCTTTGCGGCACCGTTAAAGCCTAGCGAAGTAGAGGTTATTTCAGCGGGTGAGAAGGCTCCTCCTCCTCCAGTTGTAGAGCAGACTCCAGAGAC
>JAYVGZ010000534.1:0-2467 GCA_043771805.1 Pseudomonadota bacterium | reverse complement strand
CCGTCAGTAAAGAACAGGTTGGCAGTGTTCCGCTTGTTGGAAACGAAAAGCTTACCGTATGACTACTTCTCTTCACCTTCGGGCTTATTGGGCCTGATTACTTTGTTTAGTTTTGAGGCCGTGTAACTTTGCTCTTTCGGCTGCGCGAAGTCCGGATCTTTTTTAAGCTGAGGAGCAGCAAAGAGAGTTGTGGGATGGGATCTCGGAATAAAGCGCCTCTTCTTCGGTCCTTCGGTCGCACTTTGTGCGGCTACCTCTGCTTCCATCGGACGGTATACCGCCGGTGCTGATCCCGTTCCTTCGGGTGGTACCATGCTCACAAATCCTAAATCGGCCTCTGGCGCTACCATAACTCCCATCGGTGTTGCGGCAGAGGCCGCGTTGAGGGAATCAAGCTGCTCTGGGCTAAGGAGTGTGGCGTAGGGGGTATCCGGGTCAATCTGTATCCACGTGCCCTTCTGCAACGCAAACGGAACATCAGCTCCGTGGATTGGCGTGGAATGCGGCTCAATTTGTTTCTGGATACACCACTGCTGGAGCAGCCCCTCAGAGGAGAAAAAATAGGCAGTTGGGTTGTTATCAACGGTAGCAACCTTCGCCTTAATCACGAGTGACTCGGCAGAGTTCTCGGATGTTGGGTCATTCTCAGTTAAGAGATAGAGACTCGATCGCGAGATCAAGAAAAGTACGCGCGATTCGGCCCCGTCGGCACCGGTCTGAAGCCTCTGAAGCTCTTGAACGAGAAGTTGCGAATCCATGTCTGATGTCATCAAGTGTGGTAAGAAAACCCTATTCTCTGATTAGATTACAGGAGCGACCCAGTTCGATGCTCACTAAACGACGAAGCTCAATCTTAAGTGTCTTAAGCGAATTGTACCCAGACGCTCGTTCGGAGCTGCACTTCAATAATGAATTCGAGTTACTCATTAGTGTCGTGCTTTCAGCCCAGTGCACTGACAAAAAAGTAAACCAAACGACTCCAGGATTATTCCATAAGTTCAATAATTTCGGGGCACTTAGCAAGGCTTCTCTTGTTGATGTTGAAAAGATAATTCGGCCAATAAACTACTACCGCACGAAGTCTCGGAACATCATTGAGACGGCGAAGCTCATATCATCCCTCCACAACGGGGCAGTGCCACGAACAATGGAGGAGTTAACTGAGCTACCAGGTGTAGGGCGAAAAACCGCAAACGTTATTCTGAGCGAGCTCGGGATCAAGCCGTCTATCGCAGTCGACACTCACGTATTCCGGGTCTCGAAACGTCTCGGAATTGCAGCTGGAGAGTCTCCCCTTGAGGTGGAAGAGAGCCTGAAAAAGAACTTTCCTCCGGAGAGTTGGCGCGACCTGCACCACCGATTGATTTTCCATGGGCGTCGAATCTGTAAGGCCCGGGCACCGGGGTGTGGGGAATGTTCGCTTGCAGCGGGTTGCCCCTCACGAATAGAGGGGCCTTCATAAACGTGGTCTTACTTCCGATTGGCTACTGACGGCAGAGGCGCGGCCGCACCACAAGTTGGTTCGGTGGTAGTCGGTTCAGTGGTAGTCGGTTCGGTGGCGGCCAAAATCTCAAGCGCCCACAGCTGTAGTTCGTCTAAGGCATCATCACTCTCGAAGGGAAACTCTTCGCCGTCACTCCACCGTGCGATACCACGGTACCCTGTCTCGGTGCGAAATACCGATACGATGCGCGCCTCTTCACCATATCCTAGAGAACCGAGCAGAACATCTTCGGCACGCATCGTCGGAGTGAGTTCATCCGCTTTGCTGTTCATCTCCCCCTTGGCGCTTCTGTTTTTGTCTAAGCGCTTTCGTATTCGCAGAAGAAAACTTGTGCGCGGTGCAGGCCGAGCGGTGAGTCGGGGCTACTTACCTTGATAGGCTCCCACGACCAAAGAAGCATTCGTGCCGCCGAATCCAAACGAATTCGACATAGCGATCTTAATTGGTGCCTTCCGTGATTCGTGTGGAACGTAATCGAGATCGCACGCTTCATCAGGATTGTCCAGATTAATCGTTGGTGGCACAACGCCGTCACGAATTGCGAGGGTGCAGAAAGCAGCTTCGATTGCGCCCGCCGCTCCAAGAAGATGCCCGGTCATTGATTTTGTTGAACTCACAAGAAGGCCGCCCTTCGCCCAATCACCGAAGACTGTCTTTATAGCTGCAGTTTCTGACGCGTCATTGGCTGGTGTGGAAGTCCCGTGGGCATTGAGATATCCAACATCGTGTGGCTTCAATCCTGCCCATTCAAGGGCGGAACGCATGCAGGCACGGGCACCCTCTCCGTCAACTGATGGCGCGGTAATATGGTAGGCATCGCATGAAAAGCCGTAGCCGAGAATTTCGGCATAGATCGTAGCGCCTCGTTTGAGGGCGTTCTCGAGTGGCTCCACAACCAAGATTGCGCACCCCTCGCCAAGGACGAATCCATCACGATCGCGGTCGAACGGGCGAGACGCCTTC
>JAYVGZ010000533.1:0-2933 GCA_043771805.1 Pseudomonadota bacterium | reverse complement strand
CATCAGATTCGAGTTCATGCAGCGGCCAGTGGTGTTCCAATAATCGGGGACAATTTTTACGGGGGAATCGATGCTCCCTACCTGCATTTGATTAGCTACAGAATAAGGTTCGTACACCCCCTTACTTCTGTTGAGTTAGACCTAAAGTTGCCGTCTCACCTTGGTCCAAGCTGGGTACACAACTAGCTGAATATCCTCTTACTAGAAAAGTGCCCTCGCCCCTTGAATTCCGTTCCTCTCTGGCGCGGCACACAAATAGTTACTGCTCTCGTATCTTTCAACCCCACGCCATGATAACCTCCCTTGTGTCTGTTGAAGTTCTTCGGCCGTCCGAATTTAAGTATTTCGGCCGAGCCCTCCTCCCTTGACACGCGGAATATTTGATTGATTTCCCTCATTGCCGAGAGAAATAGTCATAAATTTAATCTGCGTACAAAGTCGGAGCACGCGCCACGCGTTTGGTGAGCCCACAACAGCCCGGACCTCCGAGAATTTTTCGGAGTTCTGTTCGTGAGCTAGTGTGTAGTTCTCACCCCGTGTAGCGGATGCCTTCTGACGAAAGCTCCTCTCGCATTCATCTCGTTCGCTACTCAATAGAGTGGTGTGGCTAGGCCTGTTAGTGATTCCTCACTTTTGGCCACTTGGATGCAGAAGGACCCTCGACTGAACTGTGTCGCTCCTCGTAACGAGAAAAGCCCGCCCGTTCGCGACATTCATAAAACAGACGTAACATTGAACCTAAGGAATAATAATGAGTCTTCCCGCTACAATCCTGTCTCTCACCGAGACAACTCCTCCAGAGACCACTGCTTCTGTGTCGTTTAAAGACTTCGGTCTTGATGAGAAGATACTCGCAGCTCTTGAAGAGCTCAATTTTACTAATCCTACGCCAATCCAGGCTCAAGCTATCCCTGTAGCATTGAAGGGTGGTGACATCATGGGCCTTGCCCACACAGGAACCGGCAAGACTGCTGCGTTCGCTTTGCCGATGCTTCACCGCCTCTTAACGACACAAGGTCGCGGTATTCGTGCGCTGATCGTTGCACCAACACGAGAGCTCGTAGAGCAGATCACCTCGGTTATTTCTGACCTTGGCCAAAAAACTCGAATCCGCGCTACAACGATATACGGCGGCGCGAGCATGGGGCGGCAGATGGCTGAGCTTCGCAGGAAGCCCGAGATAGTGGTCGCTTGTCCAGGCCGACTCCTTGACCATGTTCAACGCGGCACGATTGACCTCTCGACGGTTGAGCTCCTCGTGCTTGATGAAGCAGACCAGATGTTCGACATGGGATTCCTCCCTGGAATCAAGAGGATCATCAGCTACCTGCCGAATGACTACCAGAGCATGCTCTTCTCGGCCACTATGCCGGATAGCATCAAGCAGCTCGCTACAGACATGATGACCAACCCCCAGGTGGTGAAGGTGAACAGCTCTACAGTCTCTGCGCCATCGGTTGCCCATCATGCCTACGTCATTCAAGCCGATCAAAAAACGCCGGCACTCCTAAAGCTCATCTCTGAAGAGCGAACTGATACAGTGCTCGTGTTTACACGTACAAAGCACGGTGCCAAGAAGCTTGCCGAGAAAATTAGCCGCGAGGGCCATGCTTCAGCAGCACTTCACGGCAATCTATCGCAGAGCCAAAGGTTGACAGCCCTCAAAGGCTTTCGACAAGGCCGTTTCAGAATCCTCGTTGCTACGGATGTTGCAGCGCGCGGGCTCGATGTGTCTGGTATCGGTCGAGTAATTAATTTTGATCTACCTGAAACCGTAGAGAGCTACATCCATCGCTCAGGTCGAACTGGAAGGGCTTCGGAAGAAGGACGATCCCTTTCGCTCGTTACTCCTGATGATGCCGGTATCATTCGATTGATCGAGCGCACGCTAAAGTCTCGGATCGTTCGATGTCCGTTGGAGGGATTTACCTCTGAAGAGCTAGAGCGGTTTATCGAGACTGCCCCTGGTGCAGCTCCGCGTAGACGCGGTGGTGGTGGGGGAGCTCCGCGTGGCGGCAGTCGAGGCGGCGGATTTGCTCAAAGCAGATCAGGGGCGGGGACGGGAAACTCTCGTGGAGGAGACTTGCGCAATGGTGGCTCACGAGACGGGAACTCACGAGGGAACGGGTATGCACCGCGAGGGGCTAGCTCGGATCGCCCGGGACAAAACAGTGGACCGTCTCGTGGCGGTGCGCGGACTGAACGTCGATCGGGGTACTAAAGAAGCAGTAGGCTGTTACCCTGATTGATTAACTCCGGCGCTTACCGTAATCAGCTTTGATTTACGGTAAGCGCCGGTGCTTTTTTGTATAGCGTTTTCCAAAAGTCCGTAGCGAAATCCCGGCTTTTGCAAATCACTATCGATTATGGGAATGACGGGATCCGTTCCACTATCAGCATCAAGCCATCCCCTCTTCCCCGAACAACAACTCGATCCCCGCGAGTGATGATGCCATGAGTTGTTGTTGCTTTCCACAGCTCGCCATTTACAAGTACAGTACCCTGTTGCGAAAAGTTTTGTTGCGCAATCCCCTCAAGGCCTATCATCTCTGAGCTATTGCCAGAGCGTTCGGTTGATTCCCTCTGGAGCCAAAGCAATGCCACAACGATCAGGATAAAGAGTACTCCCGCACCAATCAGCATCAACCCCTAACCCACCGCAAGCTTCGACAGGACACTCTTCAAGTGGCCCCAGAATTCACGCTTAGCGTCTTTTGATGAGGAGATTTCTGCCAGGAGTACCGTATGTAGAAGCGGGACGTTCGCGCATGTGGTCCACTCCCCCCGCGGGCACAGTCCAAGGCCAAGAGCGATGGCGATCTCAGGTCGTTTCGTGCTGATTACTTCGCGAATAGCTTCACTCGTCGGAGAGCCATCGCCAAGACAGATCACATGCACCTCACAGGCGCTTCGCGGTAGAGAGAGCCCTTTCT
>JAYVGZ010000532.1:0-6117 GCA_043771805.1 Pseudomonadota bacterium | reverse complement strand
CCGAGTTCACGAGCTGCTGAGCGATGTCCTGACTAATAAAAACCGATTGCGCCAAAGCTTCGGTAACCTCAGCAAGCTTGAATGCAACGTTTACTGTATCCCCGAGCACTGCAAACTCTCGCGACCCCGTCTTACCGCCTACGCTTCCCATCAAGGCGAGTCCAGCGTTCAGAGCAAGAGAGCAGATTAACGGAAACCGATCGTGGTGTTCCCACACTCCACCGACGCTGTATTGCCTGGTCAGAAGATCGATCTGTTGTGCCGCGCGTACAGCGTCAGCGGAAACTTTTGTACCATCGACGCCGTACCATACTGCTAGGATGCACTCGTCTAAAATCTTATCTATTTTACCAGCACTACCCTCGACCACTTTGCAAACCAAGTCGCGCCAACGTGTCCACAGAGCGTCGACCTCGGCCTGGGGAAGAGTTGCCTTCATTCCCCGAAAACCTCTAAGACGAGCGACGAGTACCACAGTCTGAGTCGGCCTTAACTGCGCGGTCATAGTTCTACCAGAAACGGTGGTGGCGTTTGCGGCTTCGGCACCACTGATCATCACCGACAATTTAAAAGGCCCGATATCAACGACGTCAGAAGCCTGCAGATCAACCGGCACAGTAACTGCTTTACCGTTGATGTAGGTCCCATTCGTACTCGAGAGGTCACTCACCACCACCCCTGACGTTGAGGCAGAAAACATTGCGTGAGCGCGAGAGACGCTAACGTCCTCAAGTCGAATGTCCGCTCCTTCCATTCGCCCAGCTCGTGCGGAATCACCATCTCTAAGTTCCGTGACTCGCACAGTGCCGTCCGGCAAAGTGACTTTAACCGTTGCTACGATACTTCGGCTCATATTGTTGTTCCCTTGGACCCATGTGCACCAACTGCAGCGTCACCAATCTTTTAGATGCTCGCGACCAACTCACTTTCGCATGCGCTGCGCTACAAATACTGTATCGGCAAAACTGTGAGGATTTTTGAGGTGTTACGTATAAATACTTTCGGGGCCAGGCGGGTTGACTCCTGTTCAAATAAGGCTAGAATCGGCAAGCCTGTTTTTTCAAGCACTTAGGGGAGAAATTGCTCACAAAAGTGCTCGAGAAATGCAGTCGTTCGAAGAAGCTTGCCTGCCAAGAAACTCCCGAGAGGCCCGACGCCATTGGGATCAACTTGCTCGGCCAACAGACTAACCGGTGTTGTTCCAGGATCTGAGTCTAACCATGAATAGTTTTCTTTATTTCACCTTCCAGTGGGTCACACCGTTGTCCGGCCTGATTGGGTTTGCACTAGCCTACAAGATTTACACCAGTGTCTATGCGTTGCCGGACGGTAACGACCGTATGCGCGAAATAAGTAGCGCCATCCGCGATGGTGCCATTTCGTACCTCCGCCAGCAGGCGCAGTATCTCTCAATCTTTATCATCTGTGCATTCCTTGCGATCTGGTGGTCACTTAAGTTTCCAACCGCGCTCGCCTTCGTTTTCGGCGCTGGAAGCTCACTACTCGCCGGCTACTTGGGGATGCGAGCTGCGACGATAGCGAATGTTCGCACCGCCCACGCTGCCTCTGAGAAACAGCCAGGCCAGGCCCTCATGGTTGCCTTCAATGGTGGCGCCGTAATGGGGCTCTCTGTTGCCTCTCTCGGGCTGATTGGCATCGGGATCCTTTTCCTCTTCTTCGGTACACCAGAAACGCACGAGCCGATGATTGGGTTTGCGATGGGTGCTTCCTCTGTAGCTCTGTTCGCGCGCGTCGGTGGCGGCATTTACACGAAAGCTGCGGATGTTGGTTCAGATCTCGTTGGTAAAGTGGAAGCAGGTATCCCTGAAGATGACCCTCGAAACCCAGGTGTTATCGCCGATAACGTCGGAGACAACGTCGGCGACGTTGCCGGAATGGGCGCTGATATTTTTGAATCATACGTTACCTGCATTATCGGCTGCGTTGCACTTGCTGCTACAGCAAGCACCATTATGGTAGGCGATCTTACTGCGTTTGATGTCGGGGCGGCGGGGACTCCAGCACTTGAGCTCGAGCACCGGCTCTGGCTTATGATCACTCCGCTTGCTCTTGGGTTCCTCGGTGCGATCAGCTCCGTCTTCGCGATTAAATGGATGGCGGTTTTGAAGGACGGAGATCCTGCGACAGCGCTTCGAACATCGACGCTATTGGCGTCAGTTCTGTTTGTTTTCTTGAGCCTTGTCTTTCTCTTAATCGTACCAGTCGATGCTAAGTTGTGGTGGTCGATACTTGTCGGCACTTGCTGCGGTATCGGGATTGGGCTCGTTACCGAGTACTACACATCGTCAAAGCCAGTGTATGAGATTATCGAGGCCTGCAAAACAGGGCCGGCTACGTGCATAATTAACGGTATCGCCGTTGGATTTAGAAGCGTTGCCATACCTCTCGTTCTCATCGTAGTAGCGGTCCTCGTTTCTAACTACTCCGGTGGCGTATACGGCGTAGCTCTTGCCGGTGTAGCGATGTTGGCAACTACCGGTATTATCATGACGATTGATGCCTACGGACCAATTGCTGACAACGCTGGCGGAATCTCAGAGATGGCCCACCTCGGTGAAGAGACTCGTGCTATCACCGATCGCCTTGATGCACTTGGCAATACTACAGCAGCTATCGGTAAGGGCTTTGCGATCGGGTCTGCTGGATTGGCCGCCCTCGCTGTGTTCGGCGCCTACACGCAGACCTTCGAGTTCAATCACAAGGCAATTGACTTAAGCATCACGAATCCGATGCTCATTGTTGGCGTGTTCCTCGGAGCAATTCTCCCGGGCCTCGTTACTGCGTTCACGATGCAATCAGTAGGCAAGGCCGCTGGTCTCATCGTTACAGAGATCCGTCGTCAATTTCGTGAAATCCCCGGACTCCTTGAAGGTAAAGAGGGTGTAAAACCTGACGTAACTCGTTGCGTTGAGATATCGACCAAGGCTGCGCTTTCAGAGATGAGAGCACCCGGCCTTGTCGCCCTCGCAGCTCCGATTCTCGTAGGGTACCTCCTCGGTGCAGACGCTCTTGCAGGTCTGCTTCTTGGTACGACCGTAGTTGGCGTGGTGCTTGGAATGTTCATGGCGAATACCGGTGGCGCTTGGGACAACGCCAAGAAGTTTATCGAGCAAGGCCTGGTTGACGGTGAGAAGAAGGGCTCCGATGCTCACAAGGCGGCTGTTGTAGGGGATACTGTCGGAGATCCTTTTAAGGACACGTCAGGACCTTCCCTTAATATCCTGATTAAGATGGTTTCTATCTTATCGCTCTTGATCGCTCCGCTACTGGCGTAAACAATGCGGTCGAAAAACAAAGAAAAAAGGCCGCCATCGAGCGGCCTTTTTTCTTGCTGTTCAGTCGATACAGACATGCTACCCTCGCCGCTATGTCGCGCTCACTTAATGCGATCATATTTATCATTATTGCCTGCAACGGTTTGCTGTTGTGGGATTCTGCCCACCTTCAGAGCCGCCTTACTGCCGCCGAGTCTGAGCTCGCCACGATATCACAGGGTTCAAAAGAGGTTTCGGAGCTTCTACAAAGTGCGGGGGATAAGCTTGAGGCATTAAAACCCCTTCCTCCCACTACGGTACCAAAGAGATCTCCCCAACCCCAGACCCCCACCAAAAGCCTTGTTTCTCAGCTAGCTTTAGCCCAGAGCGACAAACTTGATCGGGTCGTTGACTGGATTGGATTAATCGAGGGAAAGATTTACTTTCTGATTTTTCCTCCGGTAGATCCCCAACTCAAGGCGCGTCAAGCAGAAGATCTTCAGCGTAGAACAGATGACATCAAAGAGCAGTTTGAGTCTGTTTCTCGGCAAGAATTGGCACTGCGAGCCCTTGTTATGCAGCGGCTGCAGGAACCGGCCTCGGGGTCCTCAGAAGCAGCAAGGTAACGCGCCACCGCTTTTTTAGGGAGCAGATACCTCACGAGGGTCGCACTCCCCCAGCAAAGTACCCATCATCTTGAGCACAAGGAAATCAACGGCATCCTTCACTGAGAGCATTCCAATTGGGATATCCTCATCATCAACTATAGGCAGATGACGAAACCCCCCGTTCGACATTAAGTTTAATGCGAATGCAATCGTAGTTTCCGGCCGCTCCCGTACGGGGTCACGCGTCATAAACAGTGCGACCGGCTCAGACATTGATACTTCCCTGCCGAGCACTTTCAAGACGCAATCCCGCTCCGTAAAAATTCCTGTAACCTTACCCTTGCCATCAACGAGCATGACGCCACCAGCCTTGCTGCCCTGCAAGGCCGCAACACTTTCCGACACCGTCGCGAGCTCGGGTAGGACAAGGGGATCCCCCAAATCAATCGAACCGATACTCTGGCAGAGCACTGAAAATGACAGAGCCTCTCCCCCGGTAGCGCACGATTCGCGAATCTCTCTTAGTAATTTTTCCTCAGTCACTATCGCTCCTTCTTAATTATCGAAACGAACTCTACTTTTCGCCATTCCGACCCGTCCTCGGCGACAGCGAAGCTAACGGGCCCAGGCACCGACTCTTTACATTGAAAAATTGCTGCTTTTGCAGAAAGAGAGACTCCTGCGTTAAGTGTCTGAAGCACATTGATCCGCGCTTCCACGGCCGGCTGATGGCTCCCTCGCATTGCCAGAAGTCTTACTTCGAGCGCTCGCAGAGAAACTTTTACATGATCATACTTTTGCAGCATCGTCAGTATCTTGTCTCGGAAAGGGGCCTTAAGGAGCGCTACTCGATCTCGGCTCTTTGCGTAAGGTCCAAGATGCAGTGCAAGTGCCGAGAGTGCCGTTTGATGTTTCTTGATGCTTTCCTGTAGCTCTTCGAATTCTTCAGAAACCTCGAGTTCATTTCGAACCTCTACTTCCGTCGTAATCCCAGCATCATTCCCGAGGGTCTTTACCTCTAGCCCTGCGACACTCCATGTGGTTCCACCTTGAAGTATTGCTTTAGGCGCATTGACGATTGTGTTGGTACGAAGGGCACAATCAAGTGCCTCCTTTAATACAACAATGTCGCCGCGAATCTCAGCTCGTACATGGTGCGCTACCGAGACAGAATATCCAGCCTTCGCATAAACCACCGCTTTATTACCACCCTGATGGAACCCTCTCACAACGACACTGCTGCCGCTAGCGATGACATTCTCACCAAAGACTGAACCTCGCACCTCAATTGAACCGTGCGCGCGGACGTTGAAGCCCTTGTGCACATCACCTCGAACAACCACGTTACCAATAAAATCAACGTGTCCAATTGAGTAATCGACATGCTCCGGAATCTCTAAGGTATCTCTCACGAAAATAGAACCGCTCTCTTCGCGAACGTACCCGTCTACCTCACTCACAAGAACGTCATAGCCATCTGGGCGATTGAGGTTCTTTAGGATGACACTCTTATCAATTTTAAAGGCTGCTGCCTTTCCAGCGGCTGCTGCGAGCGACTTATCCGTTACATCTCTTCCCGGCTTGCCAATCTTTGGTTTGTACAAGCGCGCTATCTCTTGCCCTTTACGAACATTTTCAAAAAGCCCCAGATGAAAAAAATCTGCGAAGCCTCGTTCTTTCTCTTCATGATCCCGCTCTGCCTTAAAGCGCCGAACAAGCCAAACAATCTTGCCATCTTTGCCGCTAACAGGAGGTGTTCCCTTTGCGACACGCCGATCTTCGCACTTTTCACCGTGGCGAAGCTTCAACACAATATCGTGCACGATATCGACATCGATCAGGTCTAGCGGGCATACGGCCTGAATCTCACGTACAAGATCATCGTTAGTAATCGTGCTGCTTTCAGGCTGGGGCTGCACAGTGGCAAACAACTTCAGTCGATCATCGGACACGCACAGTTCGAGGTGCATTTTTGTATCCGATACTCGATGAATAATGCCCATGAATACACGCTTCCTAAAGAGGGCCTACGCTTGTTGTATCGACATACGGAGCCGTGTTAGTGAGTATACACTCCGCTTTGGGGTTGTATCACCCCAAAATATTTCAAGATTTCTCCTACATTTGTGGGCCGAGTAAGCGTTCAGGGGGTGGAGTTAAAGTCCGAGTAGCGTCCAGCCCCTCAGGGGCGGATTTGCGGATGCAAATCCGGGGTGAAAACAACTAGCCGTTCA
>JAYVGZ010000531.1:0-2780 GCA_043771805.1 Pseudomonadota bacterium | reverse complement strand
AGCGCTGGATCTCTCACATTTAGCACCTGTTTTCGGGCTTGACTTTAAAGTCACCGGTACGAACAACATCGCCGATATCGCGGGCGCTGATGTGTGTGTGGTTACCTCCGGCATTCCACGTAAGCCGGGCATGAGTCGTGATGACCTCGTTAAGACTAATGCTGAAATTATCCGCAGCGTTGCAAAAGGCATTCGCGAAAATGCAAAGGACGCACTAGTCATCGTAATCACTAATCCCCTCGACGCGATGGTGTACCTTATGCAGAAAGAGACTGGCTTTCCCGCGGAGAGGGTCGTGGGTATGGCAGGGGTTCTTGATACAGCCCGGTATCAATCGTTCTTAGCAGAGGAGCTCAACGTCTCAGTAGCTTCTGTTTCAGCGTTTGTGCTCGGTGGTCACGGCGATGATATGGTGCCTGTACGCTCGTATACGACGTGTAATGGCATCCCAGTTGGTAACCTCATTTCATCTGAGCGGCTCGATGCGATCGAGAAGCGTGTGCGTGGGGCGGGGGGCGAAGTAGTAGCGCTCTTAAAAACAGGTTCTGCGTTCTACTCGCCTGCGGGCTCTGCAATTCAAATGGTTGAGTCCTACCTCTTTGATCAGAGACGGGTTCTTGCGGCTGCAGCGAAAGTGAACGGCGAGTACGGCCTGAAGGACATTTATATCGGCGTTCCGGTAGTAATCGGGAAGGCAGGAGTAGAGAGAGTTCTCGATATTCCGCTTAATGATTCAGAGAAGAAGGCACTTTTCGAGTCAGCTGAGCGGGTGAAGAGTTTACTTGCTATTCTATAGCCGTTAATACAGCAGCAACTTTATTTTGAATAGATCGCTAGGTTTAATCCTTCAGCGATCCTTGAGATGGTGTCCCCAATATGAATCTGCACGAATACCAAGCAAAACAAGTTCTAAAGAAACATGGACTCCCCGTGGTTGCAGGGCATCTATGCTACACCCCCGGCGAAGTCGAAGCCGCGGCGGATAACCTAGGTGGTGGAATCTGCGTTGTAAAGGCGCAGGTACATGCAGGCGGTCGCGGAAAAGGGGGAGGCGTGAAGCTTGCAAAATCGTCGACTGAGGCAAGAGCTCACGGCGAGAAGATTCTGGGTATGACCCTTGTGACGCCTCAAACTGGCCCGGCGGGCAAGGTAGTTCATAAGGTGTATGTTGAGGCAGGTTGTAACATCGCAAAGGAATACTACCTGAGCCTTCTTGTCGACCGTGCGAAGCGTTGCATTTCTATCATCGCTTCGACAGAGGGCGGTATGGAGATCGAAGAGGTAGCACACAATACCCCTGAGAAGATCCTTACCGTTCGCATCGATCCCAAGGTGGGGCTGCAAGGTTTCCAGAGCCTAAAGACGGCGATAGATCTGGGTATTCCGGTTGAGGCGCGCAAAGGATTCTCTGAAGTACTTAAAGGTCTATACAACGTATTCATATCGTACGACCTGGCGATGTTAGAGATTAACCCACTAGTGCTCACGAAGGAGAACACGTTCATCGTTCTCGATGCGAAAGTGAGCGTGGATGATAGCGCTTTGTTCCGTCAGCCGCTTCTTAAGGCAATGCTTGACTACGATGAACAAGATCCACGGGATCTCCGCGCGCAGAAGTATGGCCTCAACTACGTTGGTCTTGACGGGAATATTGGTTGTCTCGTTAACGGGGCAGGACTCGCCATGGCAACAATGGACATCATCAAATCGTTCGGCGGCGAGCCAGCGAACTTCCTGGATGTGGGGGGAGGAGCTACGAAGGAGAATGTTACTGAGGCGTTTAGAATTCTTCTCTCAGATCCAAAGGTGAAGGGGATTTTGGTAAATATCTTCGGTGGCATCATGAAATGCGATGTCATTGCGACCGGAGTTATCGAAGCCGCAAAAGAGGTAAGCTTGAAAGTGCCGCTAGTGGTCCGCCTCCAGGGAACAAACGTGGATTTGGGACGAAAGATGCTCGCAGAGTCTGGTCTTGCAATCACTTCCGCTGACACCATGGATGATGCTGCCCAGAAGATCGTGGCATTATCGAAGTAGAGTAAGTCGAAGCAATCTTAACTGAATCAAAAATCTACAAGACAGTGAGTTAGTATGAGCGTTCTCGTAAACAAGAGCACAAGAGTTGTAACGCAAGGAATTACCGGTAAGACGGGGTCATTCCACACACGTGCGTGCAAAGAGTACGGCACCCAGATGGTTGCCGGCGTGACTCCGGGTAAGGGCGGGCAGAATTTTGAAGGGATTCCGCTCTTCGAAACAGTCCATGCTGCAAAAGCAGAGACAGGTGCAAATGTCAGCATTATATATGTTCCACCTCCTTTCGCAGCTGATGCGATCATGGAAGCGGTGGATGCTGATGTAGATCTTGTCATCTGCATAACAGAAGGTATTCCGGTGCTCGATATGCTCCGAGTTGCGACATACATGCAGGGGCGACGCACAAGACTGATTGGACCGAATTGCCCGGGAATTATTACGCCCGGTGAAGCGAAGATCGGAATTATGCCGGGATTTATCCATAAACCTGGGAATATCGGGCTTGTTTCACGAAGTGGCACGCTTACCTACGAGGCCGTTTACCAGCTCACCAACCTCGGTATGGGCCAGTCAACATGTATTGGAATAGGTGGTGACCCACTGAACGGCACCAACTTTATTGACTGTCTGAAACTCTTCAACGAGGACAAGGATACAGAAGCGATCGTAATGATTGGCGAGATCGGCGGAAGTGCCGAGGTTGAGGCTGCTGAGTGGGTGAAGGCTAACTGCAAAAAAGATCG
>JAYVGZ010000530.1:0-10321 GCA_043771805.1 Pseudomonadota bacterium | reverse complement strand
CGAATTGAGTCGATGGCGCGCACTCTGCTAACGAACGTCAATCAAACCTATCTTGGTGCAGACGAGAATGGTGGTGTTGCCGGACTACAACCGTCCTCTGGAGATCTTAGCGGAGCTAGTCCTGCGCCGTTTGGTTTGTTTGACTTCAACTACGCTGGCACAAAAGATGTTGATGGTGATGGCATTCCCGAGCTTTCAGATCTTTTGACTCTTAGCCCGAGCGTAGACAACTTCGCCAGTCGGTTGAGTTTTGCGGTAACGACTCCAGCTGGATTCGCTGCTGCGCGAGACGTTGACGCAACCGCTGGCGCCACAGCGTTCCCAACGGGTGACGGGCAGAATGCCTCGGCTATTGCAGCACTTCGCACGACTTCTTTTTCGTTCTCCACGGGGAGCTTTTCACTTACTTCAACATTCGACGACCTCTACAGCGATACCGTAAATTACGTTGGAAATGCAAAAGCGACAGCTGTCTCAAATCTTACAGTTTCGAGGGCAAATCTTACGATAGCTGCAAATCGACGCGACGAGGTATCTGGCGTCAGCCTCGACGAAGAGTTCGCAAATCTGATCAAGTTCCAACGAGCATTCCAAGCATCAGCAAAAATGATCGGCACAGCTAAAGACCTCTTAGACCAAATAGTGAACCTCTTATGACGCGCATTTCAGAGAATCAATCAACGCGGCAGTTGATCGACAACACGCTTGATAACAAGCGAAAGCTCAATCAATTCGCAAACGAAATCACAACGGGCTACAAGGTGATACTGCCCGGGGACTCTAATCAAGCAGGGACTATTTCCCAGTACCGTCAAACTATCGAAAAGATTGATAGCTACTCTACAACGATAGTTCAGGCGAAGAGTTTTATGCAGTTTCAAGATGATGCAATGGCGCAGGTGAGCGACATCATCATTCGAGCGAAAGAAATCGCCTCGCAGGCGGCTAACGAAACGAATAGCGATACCGCTAGAGCGCAGCTCGCTTCAGAGATCTTCCAGATTCGAGATCATCTAGCGAGCCTCGCCAACAGTACGTTTCAGGGGAAATACGTCTGGGGCGGAGCCGCCGATGATACTCCGCCTTATATCACGAGCACCTATACTACTCCTGCAACAGGCCCTGAATCGGTGCGGTATGTCATAGACCCACAACCCGGCCGCACTACGCTCAGGACCATCCAGATAACGGATACCCTCAATTTGACCGTGAACAGCACTGCGGCCGGGCTTTTCGACACGGCAATACAAGCTGCGGAACGCCTCGGCCGAGCTTTGAGTGGATATTCCACAACTCTCACAGCCGGTGCTCCGGATGGTGGCGGCGTCGCATATGTCTTCCCGACGGACTATGATCTGCAAACGACAGAGATTAAAGCAGACATCGATCAACTTGACGTCGCGCGCGAGCAGCAGATAATTCCTGAACGTGTAGGGCTAGGTGCTAAGCTCCGACGAATCGAAACTGGTGAGTCTCTTCTCACTTTAACCAAAAACTCAGCCGAGGATGTTCTTGGTCGATTGCAGAATGCTGATGAAACCGAGTCTGCATCGAATCTACAACAGGCTCAGAATGCTTTGCAGGCCTCCTATACTGTCACAGCTCGGGTTCTTCGATTAACCATCCTCGACTACATTTAATCTGAAAGGCTCCCCTCGGTTTTGACAATCTCGCTCAGAACAGGAATTGTTGGGGCGCATACCATTTTTTCGAGGTTCGATGGGGTCCAATTCACCTTTTGATATTCATGCCGAGCTTTTTCGCAAAGTATTTCAGGCAGCCGTTCCCCTCAAGGAATTTCTAGCTTCCGGTAAGCCTGCTCATTCTGATAAATGGACAGCGTATGCCGATCGTGTTGCCTTGTCTTCTGAGCAGCAGGCGAGGGTCGCGGCATTCACACGAAGAATGCATATTCTTGTCGTAGCGGGGCTGTGGTGCGGTGATTGCGCGAGACAGGGCCCGATGATTGCAGCTATTGCATCTGCAACTGCAGTGATAGAGCTGCGATTTATTGATAATGAAGCGAATATACACCTGCGCGATGAGCTTCGAATTCATGGAGCCTCAAGGGTTCCGGTTGCCCTTACGTTGTCAGAAGATTTCCTCGAAGTCGGAAGGTACGGAGACAGGACCTTAGCAGCGTACCGAAGAAAAGCCGCGCAAGAGTTAGGTGACGCATGCGACGCCGGAATAGTGCCCCCAAGCGCCGAGGAGTTACAGACAGAGGTCTCAGAATGGCTGGATGTGTTTGAACGGCAACAGCTACTCTTGCGGGTTTCACCGATGCTCCGGGCCCGTCACGGAGATTAGTGTCTTGATCGAAAACTGAGTAATCGTATGCCGCGAAATGTTGTATTGATACCTGTGTACAATGAAGAGGAGCATCTTGAGGGGCTCCTTACCAGACTTCGTCAGATCTACGATGGTGATGTACTATTTGTGGATGACGGCTCAGTCGATTGCTCTCCGTGCGTCCTAAAAGAGATTGAAGGACCACGAACTAAGATAATAGTGCAACCCGAAAACAGAGGATACGGCGCTACTCTGTTGCGTGGTTTTCGCGAAGTGATTGCGGCTGATTACGACTACGTCATAACGATGGATTCAGATGGTCAACATCGGCCTGACTGGATCCCCCAATTTTTAGAGCTTATTCCCAAGTGGGATGTCGTATCTGGGAGTAGATACCGCGCAGAGATTGACGGCAACGGCTCTGCGCCAGCCGACCGTCGAGCAATCAATCAGCAAATTACCGCTACCATTAACGAGATTACTCACTTTGGACTCACCGATTCTTTTTGTGGCTTTAAGGCTTACAAAGTTTCTGCCCTCAAGAAGCTGCACCTCTCTGATAACGGCTATGCTATGCCTCTCCAGTTCTGGATTCAGGCAGCGCACTTTCAGCTTTCTGTTACAGAGCTGCCAGTGTCCCGCATTTATGACGACCCGAATAGGCGCTTCGGGGGAGGGCTCGATGACCCGGAAATTCGATTGCGACATTATGTGCAGACGATAGAGCTCGAGAGGAAGCGATGGAACCTGTAGCTCTTGTTTTTGCGCCGCATCCTGATGATGCAGAGATTGGGATGGGGGCCACTATATCGGCTCTTATCTCACAAGGAGTTCGTGTGGTTGTTGTCGATCTGACGGATGGTGAGCCTACACCATATGGCTCAGTAGAGATCCGTAAGAACGAGACTCATAACGCGTCATCAATCCTAGGAATCACTGAAAGAAGATTGTTGGGAATCACTAATCGAGCGGTGTTCGACACAATCGAAAATAGACGAAGTGTTGCGGCTGTTATACGAGAGTATAGGCCTGAAATTATTTTTGCCCCCTACTGGGAGGATGCTCACCCGGATCATGTCCAGGCTTGTACCCTTATCGAGGCCGGACGTTTCTATGGAAAATTTGTGAAGAGTGATCTTCCATTTGAGCCGTATTATCCACGCAGGGTGCTGCACTACTTCTCGACTCACCTACGACCGAGATTCCTGCCGTCATTTATTTTTGACGTTTCCGGGCACCTTGACCGGAAAATGGATGCAATAGTCGCTTACAAGTCGCAGTTCGTGGTGCACCCTGGTAATGCTGCTCGTCTTGACGCGATACGACGAGAGGCACTTTTTTGGGGTGACCAGATTAGTACAGAGGCGGGTGAGCCGTTCGTATGTCGCGAGTCACTTCGTATCACTGAAGTAAAAGCGCTATTTTCGGTGTAGGCACGCAGTATGAAGGTTTCAGAAATTCCACAGTATGGCGAGTGGCGTGGTGTTCTTGGACAGAACCGTGCTCTTGTGGCCAACCACCAATCTAAGGAGTCAGCGGTAATTCGATCTAAAGTTATTGAGGCCGCGCATCAACACACTGCTGAGATCTTTCAGGTCGCCCGTGAACGCGAAATATCCTTGCTGGGAGATCCAACTCTGCGTCGTTATGAACAGAACGGGTTACTGATGGCTGGACATCAGCCAGTCATATATCACCCCGGACTTCTATTTAAAGCAGAAGCACTCTCACGTCTCAGCCGGGATACTGAGAACCTTGCAATTAACGTCGTCATTGATACTGACGAAGGAGCAGGCGGCAGGATTCTGTATCCGATACGAGATAAAGATACACTCGTAACTCGATCCGCATCCCTCACCGATACCGAGGGGCTCTACATGAGTCAACGTATAACCGACAAGAGTATTGTGGAGGAGACATTCGCAGCAGTAGCAGACGGGTTGTCCTCAGTTGGTTCAAGTGAGAGCGCTCAACGCATGACAGAGGTCTCCCGGTTGTACGGCGACCTGACTGGCGTGCCGGTGACGATTGCAAACTCACTACTGCGATGGCACTTTATCGAGCCGAGTTATCTTGAGGTGCCATTCTCCAAAGTTCTCGCGATTCCCGAAGTTCGGGCGCTTCTGGAAAAATGGTGCCACGACGGCGAGCACCTTGCGACTACATATAATTCTGTCCTAGAGGTGCACCGAGCTGAGAGAAAGATCAAGAACCCGGCTAATCCCTTCCCGAATATGAAGGTGCAGGGCGACGAGTGTGAGTTGCCGATGTGGAGAGTGGATACGGCGGCAGGGAAAAGGACCTCGATCGTCACAGAGCGTGTTTCGCGAGGGGCTATCGAAGGTGTTTCCTCGGAATCCAGTCTTCTCGCACCGCGCGGAAGCATTACAACGATGTTGTTGCGCGGATACTGCTCGGACATCTTCATTCATGGACTGGGCGGAGCAAAGTATGATCCATTCGTAGACGCTTTAACGAAGGAATATCTGGGCTTCGAACTTCCGTCGTTTGTCGTTGCCTCAGCTACTCGGTATTTTTTCGAGCCTGAGGTAATCCGATTTGAGGAAGCCCTCGCTTTAAAAGATCAATACAAGGAGATCGTTTCTCATACAGAGCGATTCTTTAATCGAGGGCTTTTCACCCCTGAAGAGCAGTCACTATTACGTGAGCGGGCTTCTTTACGGCCCGCGCTCTTACAGAAGCTTCAGGGCGCGAGCGATCCCGCCGCAAAGAGCGGTGTCGCGCATCAACTAAACGCTATCAATCGGGAGATTAAAGCGATTCTAGATTCAAGTCTTCTTACTCAGAGACTACAAATTTTGGATACCCCACAGGCTACTGTGTCGACTTGGCAGTGTCGTGAGTTTCCGTTTTTTTTCTTTGATTGATGGGTCGTCGACTCTCCCAGCGAGGGCGTAGGTCAGTTGTCAGAGCGTGAAGGTTCGAGTAACTCCATCGTTTCTTCCGCAAACTCACGTGCAAACCCTGGTAGATTACACCGCTCAATCAATAGCTCTATTACTTTGCGACCTTCTTTGAGTTGCAAAAGACGGATTGCTTCAATCCAGGTGAAGTACTCGTCACGGGTAATCGCATAGTCAGATTCGATTTTGCCCTGAATCCAACCCATGAGCTCTCGATCCCCCTGTTCGGCGAGCTGTAACAAGTTTTCGTTGCGTTTCTTGGCATCGGTCTCCTCGAGTTGCGCGAGAGAATCCTTACATCTCGAGGCCGAGTCGCGAAGAAGTGCTTGTTTGAGGGTTGCCGAGCGAATTGGCTCTGTAGCCGCGATGGCGTCGGCGAGTAGTGACCATCTCGGATCGTTGGTTTCCGGGGCAAGTCGAAGTATGCCCTTCCAGATCGTCTCAAACGGCGAATCTGTGTGTTGAATAAGGAGTGCTGCATTTTGCTCAACTGCCGGAGCGCAGAGTTCGTAGAGTATCGTCGAAGGGCCTCTCGACGCGAAGGCAATAGCTGCTTCTGCAATTCCTTTATCACCGCAGCAGTGCTTTCGAAGTAATCCCGGAGCGCTCGCATCATTCAGAGAGACCAATTGTAGTATTGCTTCTCGCTGCAGCCACCACTCAGAGGCGGAGGCGAGCTGTAAGAGGTAGTCGCGGCTCTCCTGCGATCCTAATGCTGCAAGAGCGCTGAGAACAAAGAGATCAGTGTTGGGCCACGCAGGGTCGGCGTGGCCGCGCAGATGTTGGAGGAGATGCTCCTGCGCAAACTCGAGCAGGCGAGTGCGACGATCCGGATCAAGTGAGTCGTAATCATATAGGACGGAGGGCCGCTGCTGTGCCCACTCTCTCACTAAGGAGAGTGTCTTCGGCATTGACGTCAGGATGCAGGCATCGAGGAATGGTTGAACAGCGTCTCGGTCCTCTGGCGCGCCCGTCGGAAAGATGTCTTGAAGGATCGTTGCTACGTCGGAGGGCTCATAGTGAGCTAGGCACCAAAGCGCAATCGCAGCACTTGGAGATCCAGTCGTTGAGAAATGTCTGTAGTGTTCAAGACTCCCTCTCCCAGCAAGTAAGTTGAGAATCCGAAGAAGTGGGGCAACGGTGTCGACCGGCGCGTCGAAAAGCACTTTTTCGAGTATGGGCATCAACGGGTGTCCTAGCTGCGCAAGTGCTAGTTCAAGCCGGGGAACCGAGGTAGGGAGCGCCACTATCCGGAGCAAGATAGACTCCCAATGTTGCGGTAACGTTGCGAGGTCGCAGGTGGCGAGGTCTGTTGCGCCCTGCAAAGCGAGTTCTACGGACTCAGAGCGGTATCGCTCTAGGATTTCCTCGATAGGGGGCATTAAGCACCTGCTTGAAACGTTACCTGCCCGGGCTGAGTTCGAACATAGTTTTATTTGGTCGCTCGTAGTGTTGAGGCTCCCCAGCCGATGGCCACGTATTGTTAGCCCGTAATTCGCAGAAAATCAAAGTACCTCGATTACTACTGCTAATTCTCTGTCAAGGCGCCAGTTGCATCTGCCGATCTTCTCATTATGAAGATTTTGCTTTTTCTAGCGGTCGTCCTTCTAGGACACTCGGCACTTCTGCGGGGGAGTCAACGCCTCTTGAAATGGCCGGTATTTCCCGCGACGTACCACGCGATAGCCTTGATTGCTTGGTTTACGTCGTTTGCGCTCGCGCAAGCCGCAATAAGTTCGGCGCTACCACGCACAGGCGGAGTCCATCCAGCCGAGATTTGGTTCGTGGTGCTCTGTTGCACCCTGTGTAATTTTCTTGCTCTTCGATTTCTTTATCGACAGGCGCGGTTCGGGACTGCGGTGATCGCGGTCTTACAGTCTTTACTTTTTGTCACAGCTGGATACTTAGTTACGTGCGGGTAGCTTACTCGAGAGAGTCGTCCAGAGCATGCGTCCTCTTTGAAATTTCCTGTTCGACACTATCATAGTTCGAGGTTGACTCCTCTGGCTGAGTCGGCTCGTATATTATTCGTTCGATCTGCTCAGAGAGGCGGGGTAGTATGGTACGAGACACCACGACTGAGTTTTGAAGCTCCTCAACTTCGCATCCACTTGAATAGTTGATACTTACTTCCAGCGACGAGCCTTCCTGCACAGGTATTGAACTCGGCAGCGGAACGACGAGGTACTGGTTATGCCACGCCACAGGACTATTTTGGTCTAATCGTATTGCAACGAGATTCTTCAAGATAATTCTCATCGCGTTGCACTCGCCTGAGGAGTTGATCGGCAGTGAGCCTTTCCACGAAATGCGCCGAGAAACGTCGTATCGGTATTCAGCTAACTGATACACGGCCGGATCTCCAAGCTCTTTGCAGGCTGGATCGGCGTTTCCCGGCGATTGAAAAAGAGGCACCGGAGCGACATAGCCGAAGAAATTGAAGTTGTAATTGATTGGCTGAATTCCTTGAATGAAGGCCTCTGGAATAAAGCGCGGAAGGGGTCCACCGAATGTGGCGAGATATCGTTTCTTAAATGACTCGATAACTTCTATTTGCTGTTCACGAACCATTCCGACGTGCAGCATTTCACAAATAACAACGTCCACTGGCTCGGGAGGAAGGTAGTGGAGTGCATCGGCGCAGATTACCTCTACTCTCTCTCCGTTTCTGTTTTTGGCGAGGAGTGACCGAGCGACGAGAGCATTCTCGCGAAGGCGTTCGACACAGTACACTTTCGCAGCCCTCTGCGCTGCGAAGAATGAGAGAGCGCCGGTTCCCCCACCTAGTTCAAGGACTCGCGAGCCAATTGGAACCGCGAGTTCAATTGCTTCTTTGAAGCTCTCCATGCGCGACTTATCTTGCAGCATCGCGAAGTGGTAAATGAGTGGTATGTGGGCCCCAACCTGGGATGAAGTGCTTGTCATAAAGTCCCCCAACGCCTTAGGATGTCGCAGCATTTAAAAGGTTTCAGGTGGACGTAACAATTTACGCATACTGTGTGCAAAAGTGAAACAAGACGATAGACGCCCGCGAGGAACGAATAAAGGCCCACCATCTAAAGCAGTGCAAACACAACTTTCCGTTAACCCGCACCGATTTTTTTGGTGGGGAGCGCTGTTATGCGCGAGCACGCTCACCTTTCTTCTGTGGCGTGTCGAAGAGGTAACACCGTTGATAGCACTACTTGTGGGTGTCAATTTCACCTCGATTTTCTTTATTGGGCTGGACAAGAACCTGTCAAAGGGCGGGTCCGTCAGAACGCCTGAGGCGGTTGTCTATGTGCTAGCGATCCTCGGAGGTACACCGGGCGTACTCCTCGGTATGCACATGTTTCGTCACAAAACAAAAAAAGTGTCAGTCCAGTTTGTTTTGCTCCTCATCGCAGCGGCGCAGATCGGAGCTGCGGCACTTCTTGGTGTGCAGTTACGAGGTATGCCATGATGAATCTGGCCGAAGAAGTTTCTGTGCCGCTCGAAAGTAAAGCCATTCTAGGCTCTCATCTGGCAGAGAACATCCTCGAAGAGTAGGTGCATCATCGAGGGTATAGTTCTCAGGATCTACCATGTGCAGATCGGGATCAGCGATCGGAGATTCACCGACGTAGTCAGTCTCAAAGAGAGTCCTTAGTGCCCAGTAACGCGAGGCGTAAAGGGCGAACGCGTCATCCCTATTCGAGGCTTTCGCTAACATCTCCGATTTATCGGACCCCTGACTTAGGTGTGCATCATGACTTACGATATCTGAACCAAACAAAATTCGTCCCTGCCACCTGATGAAAAATGCACGTACTTCTGCCGGATCATGTTTACTCAATTCTCTCACTACCCACTTCGTGGCACTGCAATCAAGGTAGAGGTGGGGATATCTTTCAAGGAGTGAAGAGAGGAATGGGAGATTTTCCGAATATCCGCCCATGTGTGCTGCAATCCACGGCACCTTGAACTGCGATAAAACATCCTCGAAGTCTTCGTATTGCTGCAGCTTTGTCCCGTACTTGTTTTGATCCGTGTAACGCGCAGCAAACCAAGTGTCAGGATCACCTATGTGTGCCATGAAGATCATCCCTTGATCGTGAGCGAACTTCATCACATCGAGGCGCTCGCGCGAATTCAGGCGAAAGGGACTTCTCAGAAACGGACTATCAAAAGCGTCGTAGATGCGTGGAGCGTTCCAGAACTTGACCACCTGCGCCCCTAATTTTTTAAACTCGAGTATCCGGTCTCGGTAGCCTTTGCCGTGGGCGAAAAGTTTGTCAGTATCCGCGAAGCTCGGCATAGTGATGAATTGCAGGGATGACCCCAAACAATCGCGCATCTCTTGAGCCTCTTCAATTTGAGTCATTGAGTAGGTGAGCCCTACGCCGTAAAGCCGAGCGCTATCTCGGTATATCTTGCAAGCTTCCCGGCCATGGATGTGGGTGTGAACATCGATGATGGATGAGGTGAACTTTTTGAACGTCGCAGCGAGAGCCACGTAATCCAGGTTCAACCTGTTTGAGGAACCTATCGAGTGCGAATAACGGATGGGGTCAACTGCCATAAGGGTGCATAGTACGAATCGGCATTGGGTTTGAAAACAGCTGCTGCCGGTCCCACCGTTTCAAAGTGACGACGGTTGCCGCGAAGGCTTAGACTTTCTTTGGTTAGGGACGAGGTTTGAGCACTCCCAGCGAGCGCCGATTCATCTAATTAATGGTGAAGAGAATTCTGCGAACGGGTGGCGAACGGGTGGATGGTACCGCAAATGAAAACATTGGTTGATATGCCTACCGCGCCGCTGATTGCACGCCATTTGGTGACCGGCCGCTGGGTCGCAGAAGGCTGTGAAACGTCAGTTGTTCTAAGTCCTTACACAGCTACTCCTCTTGGTACAACATGTAAATTTAGCCAAGAGGTGGGAGCATTCCTCGTTGAGGGAGCCGTAGCTGCATCAGCCGCGTGGCGAGCAGTTCCGATCAAGGAGCGATCTACGGTACTTTTAAGATTTCGGGAGATTCTTCTCCGAGAGATTGAAACGCTGGCGCACAGTGTCGCGCGCGAGGCTGGAAAAACCGTAGCTGAGGGGCGTGCCGAGATACTAAAAGGTATCGAAGTTCTGGAATTTG
>JAYVGZ010000529.1:0-7549 GCA_043771805.1 Pseudomonadota bacterium | reverse complement strand
AGTCAGCCTCGCGCTCCCCTCTAATGCCACTACTACCGGACTTATTCACAGGGGGAGTGGTTAGGAAATACCTGTCCAGACTTTGGGGTCCACCTCAGTGCTCGGATTTGTTATACAGCCCTTCTATGTCTCTAATTCGATTTCGTATACCGCCCAAACACTATAAATATTCTCCGGATCTTTTGGTAGTTCCGGTAGAAGAGGTGGAAGTTCGGCGACAATCTCCTCCGCGTCACTTCGGCTAAAGAGAGCGAATGAATTTGCCTTAGTAAGATAGTCTGGAAGATATGTCGGTAGTATTCCCAACGCGAGCGTAAGAGAATCCATGTCGTCGTTGAGAACATCGAAGCCAAGTAAACTCGCGCTCGGTGGAAGCTTTGGAATATTTTCAGACCGTAGGTTAATTCCAAGTTGGTAATAGTGATCAGGAGATCCTATTCTTGGAAGCTTTGAAAGCACTTCGAAAAGATTAGTAGCTGTGCACTCGTACGGGCACGCACTGCCGTCCACAAATACGTAATCATTGATGTGAGGATCCGCAGATCGAACCTCTTTAACGTAGTCCAAGCCACTATGAGAGACAAATTCTTGCCAGGTGTTTTGTCCTTCTCGAAATTTCAGGCGCGTACTTAGGTGCATATGATTAGCTTTATAACGCCCCTGTGAGCGGGCGCCTTAGCGATCCGCTCGAATGGTTTGTTATCTCATTCTTTTCATTCATTGTAGCCGTATTCATCTTTAAGCTCCTCAGCTGGAGCGGTATGAAAGGCAACAACTGTCCAGTGGTTTTCGCCAGGAGTTGGTTGATGCCAGGTGTTAGTGGGCACCATGTGCCACCGTTCCAATAGTGGAATGCTAGGACCACTCGATAGGCTAGAGACTACCCAACCATCATCTGACTTCACCCGGATTGTGCCTTTACCCGCAACCGACAAAACATATTGGGTGGCATTTGGATGCCTCTCAACGTGATATGCGGTACCGCCCCTCATGACCGAGAGACGACAGGATTTTAGCTCCGATGGAAGATGTGAACCAAAAAGCTCCTGCGGTAGTACGATTGAAGCAGCAAGTTTTGAAGGGTCTGCAGCTAGAATCGCTTTCGCCTCCTCAGCAACTTCGACGAAGCGCAATTTAACGGCATCGTCCCTTACCAGGTCCGTCACCGCGCGACCAATCTCAATGTTTCTATCGCGACTCATCATAGTGGCTCTTATGAGATAACGTGGCGATGACCTGCAGCCGACGTGCATCGATTCAACACCCCAGCAGACAATAATACGGTCACTTCAGTTATAATTCTAGCATCTAGATAAAAATAACTTCACCCTCTCAAACACCCCCTCTTCAGAGTGAGTTTCAGCTTCAAATACATGCAAGCATCCTGCCGCTCGTGCCGCGCTCGATGTAGTTGGACCGATAGTCACAACCGTCACATTCCGCAAAAAAGATGGCCGATGATTGAATCCAGCCGCTGTCGCGACCACTGCCGAAGGGCTCATAAAAACAAAGATGAGATCTTTCGCTCCTACCTCAATAAACCTTTCTGAAAGCTCGGGCCGCGGCTCTAACGGAACTGTTTGATAAGTGGAAAGCGTGTGCACAATTCTACCCCGTGCCGAGAGTATTGGCGCTACCAAATTCCGACCATCCGCAGCCTGGAACAGAAGAATCGACTCGGATTGCGAAATGGTATCGCATAGAAAGTCGGCGAATTCTTCTGCAACGAAGACAGGTGGAACAAGATCTGCATTACGCTGGAAGCAGTCGTTGAGTGCTTTGGCGGTACCTGGCCCTTGAACGGCAGCGCGAATCGACGGGTGGATTACGGCCGTGCCCGAGAGACTCTTCAAAAGATCACGCGTCACATAGACCGAAGTCGGGCTTAGCCATGCAATCCAATGTGGGCCACCTGTTGCTAAAGCTCGAACGAGCTGTTTCCCGGCCTCGTCGAGCGGGAGTGGCTCAATTTTGAGCACAGGAAAACTATCTACAATAAAGCCGTCTTGCAGCAACCTCTCTCTAAGGGTATCGCCACCTTCGTTTGGCCCCAACGGTCGCGTTAGAACAACAGTCGGTGGCTTTTTATCGGGCCACTTTCGTTCCCCGGGCAAATCTTTCGCAATCATCCAGCGAGCTCACGAAAACCCTTCGTCAACACCTGCTCAGCCATGCTTTGGCCAAGGGTTATCGCCTCATTAAGGCTTCCCTCCCCGCGCACCTCAAGGACTCTCGAACCGTCTGGCGCCAGACATCGCCCTTTGAATCTAAGGCGCGCGGCATTACCGTCGCTAGTGACTCGCGCTAAAGCCGCCACTGGTGTGTTGCACCCCGCTCCAAGTGCCTGGAGGAATGCGCGCTCGGCTGTCACCTCGGCCATAGAGCGCAGATCGTGCAACGCCTGTAGCGCGCTTAAAAGTTCGGCATCGTCACTCCGGCACTCGATACCCAAAGCTCCCTGCCCGGGAGCAGGGAGTATCGCCTCTGTCGACAACACTTCAGTTATCTGATCCTCAAGTCCAAGGCGCTGTACGCCCGCTTGCGCTAGCAGGGTACCATCATACTCCCCGCTCGGAGACCGGACCTTTCGTATGCGGGTATCGACGTTACCGCGTATCAAAACCGTTTTCAGATCAGGCCTTAGCCTTAGGATCTGGGACGAGCGACGCACGCTGGAAGTTCCAATAACACTGGCTTTTGGGAGTTCAGCAAACGAGCACCCCGTTCGGGAGACGAAAACGTCGTTGACAGGTGCCCTGGTAGGGATGGCACCGATAACAAAGCCATCTGGCAGAGTCGTCGGAAGATCCTTGAGCGAATGAACCGCAAGATCCGTCTCTCGTGCTGCCAAGCTCTCTTCGAGTTCGGCGGTAAACAACCCCTTCCCACCTATTTCAGGTATCGAGGCAAGGCTCTCCTGCGTGCGATCACCAGTTGTGACAATGTAGAGGAGCTCTACACATAGGCCCGGAAAAGCAGCCTCAAGCCGCGCTTTCACAAATTTGCTTTGCCACAAAGCAAGAGGACTTTTGCGCGTGGCGATAATTATTTTTTCTCTCATCGCATCTCCGAGGCCGGGACTATAGGAGATGCCGCCGGGCATGTCGAGTCGCTGATGCTCACGGGCTATCAGATTCATTTGAGCCGAACCCGCGTTACCGTCGGGAAAACCTTCTGACAGCGCTGAGAAAAGCTCCGTGTGAGTAGGGTTTTACGAGATAGTGCGATGCCCCTGCCTCAAACACTCGCGCCTGCTCCTCAGGTGCTTGAGTAGTACCAATTGCGACTATTGGTATTTCAAGGTTTCGGCCTCCCCCACTACGAATAAGCTTACAGAAAGCTTCTTCGCTCATTGTGTCCTCCCCCGGCTCAACGACCACAAGGTCAAAGCGCTCCTCGCTCAGTCGAGCGAGGGCATCGGCTGTATCGGCTACAGTACTAACTGAGCATCCAAGCTCAGCGAGTACCCGGGTGATTGTTTCTTGCTCGCTGGGATTCTCTTGTATCAACAACACGTTCATCTGTAGCACTGTGGAGCTACTTAGGGGCTTGAGGCTTGCTCCATTTGGACCCAACCCCCGCTCGTCGTGAGGGATAGGTATGTCGGTAACTCGATAGAAATGCGCGCCCCGCGAATCGATCACGTTTTGCTGACGATCAAGGGCCACATTAAGACTGTGTTGAAGCGCTGCGAACTCCCCCATAAAGGGTCCGTCCAAGCGAGCATCGAACTCCCCTGCAGCTACCCTATCAAGCACGGCCGAAACTTCACTCAGAGGTCGAACGAACTGGTCTGCGAAATCGTTTACGTCGTCCACCAATCCTCGCCAGACTCCCCCGTACTGTCGTTGCCATTTCGGGTCATGACGATCTCCTGCTGCTAGCCGAAGAAATTTCAGGCGAAGGTCATCCGTGAGCATTTTAATCGTGCTGTTGAGGGTGACGAGGGATGCTGAAAGGGCGTCGGCAGGCCCCCAGGGTGCGATTGCGGTATCGGTACGCCCTTGGCGAAGGGCCTCGAGCGAATCTTCGAGGTGATGGAGATACCTCACCAGTTGTCGGAGTTCATTGACAACCTCGGCCACTTCTTGGCCCTGGTTTTCTGGTAGAGGGGTAGTAAAGTCACCCTCTGCGATTCGTCGGATGGCGCGCGAGCCTAATCGAAGTGGTCGAAAAAAGTATGAGGTCATCGAGAACGCAAGAAGCAAGGTTGCAATGACTGCGCCGGTTCCCAACATGACTAGGAACCGCTCTATTTCAGCGATTGGCCCCAACACCTCGGCTTCAGGAACCAGGAGCCCAAACATTAGTCCATTCTCAAGCGTCACTTTGTGCACCCATCGCACACCTGTAGCGAGTTCTAGATTTACACTCTCTTCACCATCCGGCATCCGCAACACGAAGGTACCCCACGCGACGGCTCCAACGTCTCGGTGAGCTAAGTCCTGGCGGCTCGCTACAGCTGCAAAGGTAGTTGTGCGTGGGTCGATTAAAAAAGCCTGCGATGTGCTGGTCGGCTGAAAGTTTTCGATATCTGCAACCAAGTGGTGCAGATCCCAGTCGGCCGTGGCTACACCAAGTACCGCTCCGTCATCATCGACCATCAACCGACTTACTGTGAGTAAGAGACCGGCTTCGTCCCCGTGCGGCCCGTACCACATCTCCTCCTTCATTGCCGCAGGTCCAATTGGATGCCCCTGAGAATCGCGTGGAGTAACTAACGATCCATACCAACGCTCTGAATGGTAGTCGAACAGGACGGGTGGTGGACCGACACTCCCCTCCTTCGTCATCAGCGCCCCGGCTGATTTTGAGGATATCACTCTACCGATCTGCGCCGCTTTTGAGGACGTACCAGTTTCTACGACGACCCGGACGCCTTCGGGAGACAGCGTAGCTGAGTAGCCTCGATATCGCTCTTTAGGACTGAATGCGAAGGGTTCGAACCAGACGCCGAGCTTCACTGCCCCCGGAAACCTCTGAAGTTCGCCCTTTAGATCCTGAGAGATAAATGCGTCCCATTCTACGTCGAGCCACGGCAGCTGGTCGAGTTTTCGTAACCTAGCCATTGTTTCCCCCGCCCGCGCCGCACTTCCGGCGAGTTGTGCACGCTCATGCGATAGCTGGTTAAAGAGCCGCGCCTGATCACTGAAGAGTCGCGAAATCTGTTCCCTTCGTTGAGCCACCAGGGCATCTCGAATGTAGTACCTATTCGCCGCCCACATTGTAGCAATGACCAGAGCAACTAGTGTGGCTACCAGCAGAGCTACCTTGGTCTTTATGCTTAGTCGCACCATCACGCTGGGCCCTTCCCCGAAAATGGAATTGTGGGGAGTCATTCGCGACGAAGTACACGAGAGCCGCCACCGTCACGTACTAACTAAGTCGGCGTATTTACTGGTAACCTTGACGGACAAGTCTTTCCCAACAAGTGCGAACCAACGAGCTCATATAATCCAATAATGTCTGATAGTTACCATCTATTTTTACTATTGTTACCGGAGCGTTATAAATCTGTGATTTCTGGCGGGCATATCGATAAGCACTACGTCTTACGAGAAAAGGGGCTCTGATGAACGTCCTCTCCCACTACCGACCCTACCTGTTTCGTTCTTCAGCAGTGCGCGCTCTATCAGCCCCGCTTCTTCTGTGTTGCGGCTTGATGGCGATCTTATCGTGGGCTGCGCCGGAATATCTGCAAACGATAATTCCGGGCTGGCGCGACAAATGGGGTTTAGTGTTGGTCATTGGGGTAGTATACGGTTTCTGTCGTGCAGTGGTCAGGCTGCTGTTTCGCGCAGCTGGACTCGTGTTTTGGAGCGTTGCGATAGTGTGTTTGCTCGGAACTTCTTTTCGCTTTCTGCCAGAGGGACTTAAGAGTTTCTCACTTCCAAAATTCTCGATGCCCAGCGGGAATCAAGCTAGCGCACCTCAGCCGTCTCCATCGACAACAATTGTGCGGGCTACAAAGCTCACAGGAAACCTCGCGGCACCAGCGCTCCCCGATCAGGCCTACTTCGGCGCACCGCAAAGCACGCTGCCAGCCCAACTCGCGATGCCTCCGCAGATGAGCGATCTGCTCCACCGCTTCAATCTGCGTTAACGGATTTCCGATACGACCTCTAATGTGGCAGGATACGCGGCTAGCTTGCGCCGCTCACAGGATTCTACGGCGAGGACGCGTAGCATGGATGGATCCAGGCTAAGAAGTAGCTACAAAATTCTCTGATTTTTCTGTTTTAAGGAACACCCTCATGGCCTCAGATACGGGCGAAATGAAATTTTGGGATTGGTTCACGGCCAATCAGTCTAAGATTATGGAAGTAGATGCCACGGCAACGACCGAACTTCCTCAATGTCTGGCGGAGTTAGGTGCACAACTTACAGCAGTCGCAGAGGGACTCTCTTTTGAGTTGGGTCCTAAAGGTGCTAACCCGCGAGAATTCATTGTCAGCGCGGGCGGAATTGCGGCTCTGATTCCATCAGTCAAAAAACTAGTTGCTGCAGCGCCCACACTGCCGGGCGTAAAAGTAGTCGCATTTCGACAGCCTAAGGGTCTAGGGGTGATATCCATCGACGCACACGGGAAATCAATTCCGTTGACGTCGGTGAAAGTGCTCCTCGAACGAGAGGTACGAAAAATTTCCGCCACGCTGTACTTTGATGCATTTAAGCAAGAAGAGTTCGACACCTGGGGTGACATCGGTTTCTTACTCCTGGACTCCACCCTCGGGGAACTCGTCGTTATGACACAGGTGGGAAGTGTCGATTTCGGTCACACGGATGATTTTCCGCAAGACGCGACGTCAATTTCCCTCTCAGAGCTCAAGGCAGATTTCTCAGAGTTCTGTGCCGAATACGGTGCAGAGCTGCAAAACACCTCCGCGCTCTCCCATGCGGAACGAATGAAAGTTCAACAGCAGCAGCTCCTTCAGAACGATGAACTGCGATGGGAAAGCATCGCGCGGGAAGGATTAATAGGGGAGCCACTTGCCGTGCACTACGGCTTCTTTACGAGAAACCAAGAACTAGCAGATGCCATCGCGCAGGTACTTCCCCAAAAATTTGATGGCGACGTCGAAGTGCAGCGCGAATACACGGTCGCTGGCGAAGGACTTGTGGTTGCCGGATCGACGTCCATTGAACCGAATACTGTTGATTCTCTGCGTCACCTTACTCTCGCCATGCTTGATATTGCGAAAGAGTTCAATGTTGAATTTGACGGATATGCCCTCCAAAGAGCCGCGCAGTTTTCAGAGACTGATCTCTTTGTGATGGGGTGTCAACAGCTACTCCAATCCCACCGGTATCGAGAAGCGATCGATTTATGCGAGCAGGGGCTTTCCCTCCACGAAGATCAGCCAGAGCTACTCGCCCTCTACGGTTATTCTTTAAGCAAGATTGGTGAGCACGATTCTGCACAAGTTGCGCTTGAGAAGTTACCTGCAGTTCTCTCGACGATTGACGAAGGGGTACCCTCAACTTTATGGAACGCCGCGTGCGCGCACGCTATTCTCGGCGACCACGAGATAGCTGCTCACTACCTTGC
>JAYVGZ010000528.1:0-5693 GCA_043771805.1 Pseudomonadota bacterium | reverse complement strand
ACTACGGCTTCTCCTAAAATTGCAGCACTACACCAGCCGCGTGAAACCCCAAGAGTGCGCGCGATAGACAGCTCCCGCGAGACGGTCAGGAGACTTATTTGGGCAGCATGCGAGATCAGAATTCCACACACGAGGAGTGTCACAACAGCGAGCACAGTCACATTCATCCGATACGCTTGAAGGAGTGCCTCTCCTCTTTCAAAGGTCGACTGTGGCGTCTCAACCCGCATCACACTACTAGGTTGATCGGCCGCTCCACCACACGAAGCGAACCAACGTGCAAGAGAACTTCGGGTAGCTTCCAGCTTTGCTGCGACTGGGGGTCGTAGTAGAAGTGTGTCCACAACCCCTGCCGGCTCAATCCCTGAGATTACACTGAGCGGCACTCGTAGGATCTGTCCAGGTACGGCACCGCCTAAGTCTCTCTCCTCACGCACCGTACCCTGCAGTGCGACTCCGCCAATCTTGTACTCGATTGACGTCCCTGACCGAAGTCTCAATCGGGTTTCAGTTCTCGAGTCGACCGATACTTCATCGTGTGAAAACTGAGTGGTGCTGTTTTGTGGTATCACGCCAGCACCGGACACGCCAATGATCTGAACTGGCTCATGAACCCCATTCACCAACACTGAGGCTCGCTCCCTTCGAAGGGCGAGAATACCGAACTGATCTGCCAACGGTGCGATGCACTGCTTCAGAAAACTTTGCGAGATGCGCCCACTTTGAGGAGTAACGATGAGAGGATACTCAGATGCCGAAAGGCCCAATGACTCTTCGAATGATTGGACACCTGACACCCCTACATAGCTTACCGCCAACCAAAGAGAGGTGGAGAGCGCAAGTGCGCACACCAATAGAGACACACGCATAGGAGTTTGCAGAATTCGTCTAAGAAACAGTCGATTGAACAGCCACCAGCTCACCGCACCTCACCGAGTGGGTTCACCATCAATCCATCCTGAAGCCGAACAACTGTTGAGCACCACTGCAATGCCGCATCACTATGAGTCGCCATCAAGACCGCGGTTCCGGTTGACGCAACGTCAGCGAGCAGCTGCAACACCTTCACCCCCGCGACAGAATCTAGGTTACCTGTCGGCTCATCCGCCACTATAAGAGTTGGTTGGTGGACAACAGCTCTCGCAACAGCAACCCGTTGCATCTCTCCACCTGAAAGCGTCAAAGGAAGGGAATTTTCCTTGCCAGCAAGGCCGACTCTCTTAAGAATATCTCCCGCACTAACTCTTGCCTCTGAAGCCGAAACGCCGAGCAGGAGAAGGGGTAACATCACATTCTCTAGGGCGCTCAATGTTGGGAGGAGATTAAAGTGTTGAAACACATACCCAAGATGTTTTCGTCGATGAAGTGTGAGTTGGGCTTCGTTTGAGAAGTCGATCGCTGTGCCTCCGATGCGGAGAGAGCCCGACGACGGCGCATCGGCCAAACCGATGATGTTAAGGAGCGTGCTTTTTCCGCATCCCGATGGGCCCACTAAGGCTGCGAACTCACCAGATTTGAGGTGGAATGAGACGTCTCGCACAGCGTGTACGGTTCCGGACGGGCTTTGGAAGCCTTTGGAGATGGAATTGAGGGCTACGGATGACTCACTCATGACGTTACGAAGATACGATTGATGGTGAGCCGGGGGCAAGGGTGAGGACTACGTCAAGCTCTGATGGGGTCTCCTAGCCCTTGCCCGAGAACTCTCGCGTGTACTACGCAGCTTAGCGAATATACTCAAGTGAATACTCTCCGATCACGATTTCAAAGCATAAAGGCATCCAACTACCCAAGTACGGACGGGTTAACCGCCGAACGCAACGCGCGGCGCCTGTAGTCCGAGCGCAAGATAGATCTTCTTGAGAGTGGTGTATCGTGGCTTTATGCCTGAGTTGAAAAGCTTGCTCAAGTACGGCTGCGCGATGCCGGTTTCCCGAGACAATTTGTTAATACCACCGTATTTCTCGATCTCTTCGCGCAGGCGTTGCTTCATAGTTTCAAGTTGGCCGGAGACTTTCGTTATAGAAGCAAAATTTATGTAGTCGAGCTTTTCAGGCTTCTCCCCAGCTTCCTCAAGATCTTCGATCTCATGTTGCAGATCGGCAACGATAGCTTCTCGCTCCCGTGGTTCTGATTCCGCAGCCCACATAGAGAGCAAACCAAATGCCCCCCGGTACTCCTGTGCCACCTCAATTGCTCTGATTATGAAACGTGCCTCAAGTCCCGCCCTCTTCATTTTCAGGGCAATTTCGAAGATCGTGATTTGCTCTTGGTCTGTTCTCATAGCTCACCTCGATACCGGTACCGCCCCTGTTGAATTCGCGCTATGTGAATGTCGAAGCGGTTCATCTCTCTTTGCTCAACAGACGCATTCTATTTTGTGTACGCTCAACATAAGAATGCAGAATCATCTAGCAAAGCCACACACAGGCGAAGCTGTACTGCACCTGCGCCAATGTTATGCCACTTCATCTTAAAACCATGTGAAAGGCGTTCACCATTTAGAGTCGCGATACTCCAAAACTTCGAATTCTCAAACTTCGAATCCTTAGGGTACTTCTGTAAGCGTTCAACATCTGGGCGGATCACCTCCCAGTACTCGTCACTTGAAAAGGCGTTTGTACCCGACAATTCAAGGTACGAATCAAATGCCCACTCTGTAATTATGATTCGGCTAGCCACCGCGATAACTTAAGATAAGATTCAATAACTTTCGATAATGCGCAAGAGAAATAACGATCTATATTTTAGCGCAATGTTTTGGCCTAATTACCATACATCTTCATGGGGAATCGGTCCCGGCTCGTCTTCTAACACTGGGTAAGGCAGCCCCTTCATGGCGTGCTCCTCTTCAGGACGAATTCGGCTGGTTCAAACCCTGCCGCCTCCATGGGGATGTAATCTTCATGCTCATGGACCAGGTCCAATTGATTTACGAACTCCCTGAGAAACTGACGAGGGACAATCCCAACATCTCCCCGAAATCCCGCCGTAACCGATTCGACAAGACACTTGATAAACTCATCGCTCACCCGCTCTTCGATGCGGTGACGGAACTCGGATCTGTAGATATCCCGCAGTCGCACCGCCACAGCCGAAAGCCGTTCGGCATCAAAGGGTAAAAGCTCCAGCTGTGCTTGACGAAGCGTCGCAAAGCGCCCTTGCTTGATAAACCGAATTCTCTCATAAAGCGGAGTAAGACCAGCTACCCCCTGGCGTGTGTCATAGAACTCGGGCGTCCCGGTGAATATCCAGAGTAGCCCAGGGTAGGAACCTGCTGTTCAAAGACAAGCAGACCCACGCCGGTTTCGCCACTCACATCGAACTCTCGACTATGAACAACGACTAATTTTGAATTCTTAATCGTACCTTTGAGATGTACGCTTTCTGATTGCAGGACGTCGGTGACATCAAGATTCGCGGGCAACACTGTGGTGAACCACAGCGAGGTCCCGATTCTGACAGACGAGGTTCATACCAGCATTTCGAAAATAAAACGTAACGGAGAGCCTTCTTTGCCCAGATAGTTTTGTGCGATAGTAACGACCCCAACCAACTCGCTAATCGGTCGTCTGTTTTGGTCACGAATAGACTGAACTCTCCTATCTGACCTGCCTCTCACCGACTACCGCTGCCGACACACCGACCACTCCCTTCACCAAGGCAAATGCGGCTCTCAAGATCTCCACCCCTTCCTTAATAGCCACATCCGAAATAACCAGCGGCGGTACAAACCGCAACACCGAGTCTGACGTAGCATTCGCCACCAAACCAAGCTCAAGAGCCTTCGTAACAACACTCGCAGCGATAGGTTCATTCAGCACGGCGCCACGCATCAACCCCACGCCGCGTACCTCCCGTATTCCGTCGACTGAACCTAGCAGTTCAGTAAGAAGGTCCCCTTTTCGCTTCACCTCAGAGAGAAGCCCTCGCTGTTCAATCTCATCAAAGGTAGCAACCGCCGCAGCACATACGAGTGGCCCTCCGCCAAAAGTAGTTCCATGATCGCCGGGAGAAAATACCGACGCGAATGGCTCGTCAGCAATGCACGCGCCAAGTGGTAACCCGTTCGCGATGCCCTTGGCTGAAGTTACAATATCAGGCTTCACACCGTAGTGTTGAAACGCCCACCAATGACCGGTGCGACCGATACCTGTTTGTACCTCGTCTAAGATTAGGGGAATATTTGCCCGAGTACACAGTTCGCGTACACCCGACAGGAAAGCAGGTGTTGCTGGAATAACGCCTCTTTCACCCTGAATGGGCTCGACCAGCACAGCCGCGAACGAGTCGTCTAATGTGGCAGCAAACGCCTCAAGATCGTTGTAAGGTCGGTGGACAAACCCTTCGAGAAGCGGCTCGAATCCGCGCCATTTCTCGGGCTGTCCGGTAGCAGCGAGGGCCCCCATGGTACGGCCGTGAAAACCGCCATCTGAGGCCAAAATCTTAAACTTCTTTCCAGCACCTGATTTCCTAACGATCTTAATTGCACACTCATTCGCCTCGGCTCCCGAGTTACAAAAGAATACGCGACCCCAGCCGCCTACCGTGCTGTGCAATCGTGCGGCGAGTTCGCGCATAGGTAATGAGCCGAAGTAGTTGGATACGTGCACAAGCGTGTTTGCTTGCGTAGCGATTGCCTCAGCCACATGCGGATTCGCATGCCCCACCGAGATAACAGCGACACCGGCAAGCATATCGATGTATCGCCGCCCTGATGAATCGAATAGGTACTCCCCATCGCCGCGTACGAAATCTACCACGGTGCGTTTGTACGTGTTCATCAGGAGCGATGGGGCCATTAGCGTCCTTTGACTCTTAGAAAATTAAATTTCAGTCGACCATTATACGAGACCGAGATACCCCAAAAAAGCACTTTCTTGCGGACCAAAACGAAAATGAGCGAGTGGCTCGTGGTACTGACGTAGAGGGGCGGGTTACAACCTCACCCGCTCTAATTCTTGCATTTTCTTTATATGCATATCGTACAGCTTTTCGGGTCCATTTTCTTCAAGGATCTTTGACCGCATCATCAAGACCTCCTTGTCTTCGATAAAGAGTCGCGGATCTGGTGGGTACACCTCAGGATGGAGGGCGGTATCCATCCGTATCGCATCGACCGGGCACGCTTCTACGCAGTAGCCGCAGTAAATACACAGGAGAGTATCGATCTCATACCGAGCCGGAAACTTCTCAACGGCAGAGTCCTCGTGTTCACATGCTTCAATATATATGCACCGAGCTGGACACGCGGTGGCACAGAGGAAGCATGACGTACACTTAATATCACCGTTCGGTTGCAGGGTGAGCCGATGCCTTCCACGGTACCGAGTCGGATACGGGCGCCGCTCATTGGGGTACTGAATTGCTACTCCCGCTGCAACCTCTTTTTTCAGCCCGATCATGTGCAGGGCGTGGTACCACAAGTTTCCAAAGAGTTTACCGAAGGTAACTTTAAGACCACGCGCGATTTCTACGACGTAGATCTTCTCAAGGAGGGTCATCTCTTCACGACGTTTCATACTTTCTTCCTCTTACGACCCCGACTATTTCGGTAACCTACTAATAAATTCGAATTAAGCAGCTGCACCCAGCGCCCACTCACTGGCAATGCGCTCGCACAACGTTAGCGCGAGACGGGGGGTACCACCACTGACAACGTGAAAACCGCGTACAAAGGGTGCGCACCGATG
>JAYVGZ010000527.1:0-3433 GCA_043771805.1 Pseudomonadota bacterium | reverse complement strand
ACGGATTCAGGACCTTCTCCGCCATGGAAATCGCATTATTTCACCAACTTGGGAAACTACCAGAGCCAAAACTCACCCACACTTATTGGTGAGGAACCGAGTTTAGACTTCAACAACTAAGTTACGCGAGTGAGGAGTCTCATGTCAGTTCATTTCGTCTAACAGCAACACGCACCCGATGAATATATGCGAGAAGGAGATCGCCGAGTTACCCTCGCACCTGCTGACTGCTCGGAAATCTTCTCCGTCGACCCTAATTCAGGCTTTGACTGTATTAGCGTTTCTTTAACGAAAAGTACTTCGGAAGGATCTTAAGCATTTGACCTTGGTCACACAAGGCGTGACTACGATCAAGAGGCACACCGAATTTTTTGGTCGGGGTCTCTCTGCTCTCGTTGAATAAGTCGAGCCCCCAGCTTAATGATGAGCTGCAGCATCATGACCCGCAGGCTCCGCAACCGGTGCCGCCCCAAACTGAAGAGGCACGGGCTTCGATCGGAATGGATCATCTGTAAAGATTCCGCCGATCATTACCGCAACAAGAATGAAGGGGATCAGGATATACATCCAAACAATCTTATTTTCGTGCGCTCCGTGCATGAAGAAGTAGATAACAAGAGATGCCTTCACCGTGGCGATACCCATCGCTACAATGATGTTCATGTAGCCGAAGTCGATTTGAGCTACCCAAACTGTGATAAGCGTGAACACCAAAAGGATTGCTAAAACGATCCCGGTGGTCTTTGGCTCGATGATGTGTGGATGGTGAGCTGCGTGTTTGCTGTGACTCATAATGAAATCTCTAACGACCTAGCCAACGAGATACAAAAGTGGGAAGAGGTAAATCCAGATAAGGTCTACAAGATGCCAATAGAGGGCACCTAGTTCGATTGGAGTGTAGTAGCGCTCTGAAAAGCGATTAGCCATCGCTTTCTTAGCACCCCACGCCATGATTACCATGCCGATAATGACGTGCAGAGCGTGAAGCCCCGTCATGCAGAAATAGAACCCGAGGAAATTCTTAAACTGATGGAAATGCTCGCCGCCTGGGAACATGCCGTGGCTGTACTTGCCGCTATACTCGATCGTTTTGATGACTAGGAAGATTCCGCCGCAAAGAATACTTACGCCAAAGAGCTTTACCACTCGTTTGTTATCGCCACGTTGTGCAGCGGTTACTGCGAGCGCAGCAGTATAGCTAGAGAAGAGCAGCACGGCTGTGTTGAGGGCCCCGTACCAAACGTCAAGTTGCTTACTCGCAGAATGGAACTCTCCTAGATGCATGTAGCGCATCACGGCAAAGCCGCAAAACATCACCGCAAAGAGTAAGATCTCGGTACCGAGGAATAGCCACATTCCAAGCTTCGCAGCACCGTATGCGGTGGTGGAATCCATGTGGTGGATGTGGGGTGGGTCTCCTGGACCTACTTCAACGTGCGCTGTGGCTGCGTGCGAGCTCATAGTCTTCCTGTGAACGAGTTCGTAAATCTCTTAAGCGTGATGTCCTACTGGGGTTCCGTAGTTGTACGGCTCTTCAGTAACGACTGGGGTTTCATCGAAGTTCTCATGCGGCGGTGGTGACTGGGTTTGCCATTCAAGTGAAACTGAGTTGTACGGATTGCGCGGGGCTTTTACATTGCCGAACATGAAGGTGTAAAAGAGATTGCCTAGAGCAAAAAGGTAACCGAAACCATTCAAGTACGCACCGATAGTTGAGATTAGGTGGAGAGTAGCGTACTCGGGGGGGTAGTCGTAGTAGCGACGCGGCATACCCTGCATGCCGAGAATAAACTGAGGAATAAAAGTAAGGTTGAAGCCGATCATGATGAAGGCGAATGCGCTCTTCGATACAGTTTCGTTCAGCATTTTACCCGATATCTTCGGGAACCAGAAATGAAGCGCGGCGATCAAACCGATCACTGCACCGCCCTGAATAGTATAGTGGAAATGCGCTACTACAAAGTAGGTGTCGTGGTAGTACACATCCACCCCGATCATCGCGAGGTAGATGCCGGTCGTGCCGGCGATCATGAAAAGGAATACGAAAGACATTGCGTACAGCATTGGTGTGGCAAAGGAGATTGAACCTTTGTACATAGTGCTGACCCAGTTGAATACCTTAACCGCCGTTGGGATTGCGACAAGGAAGGTGATAATCGAGAACACCTTCGCAGAGAAATCGGAGATACCAGCAACGAACATGTGGTGCGCCCACACAAAGAATCCAACGGCCGCAATCGCAACCGAGGAGTAGACGACCATTCGGTAACCGAAAAGTGGTTTACGAGAGAATACCGGGATGATTTCGCCTACAACACCAAAGGCAGGTAGTACCATGATGTACACAACTGGGTGAGAGTAGAACCAGAAAAGATGCTCCATCAAAACCGGGTCACCGCCAATAGTTGGGTCGAAGATACCGATTTGGAATGCGCGCTCGGCGATTACCAACAGGAGCGTCATACCTATAACGGGCGTTGCAACTGTCTGAATGATCGCTGTGGCGTATGATGCCCAAATAAACACCGGAAGCCTCATCCAGGTCATTCCCGGAGCCCGAAGTTGATGAATCGTTACTATAAAGTTAAGGCCTGTCAAAATTGAGGAGAAACCTAGAACAAAGGCTGCCATCATCATCCAGGAAACGCCGGTCCCGGTGGTTGTGCTGTAGGGAGCGTAGAAGGTCCAGCCCGTGTCGATTGGGTTGTACATCGAGATGGCGCCGAATCCCGCTCCGATTATGTAGAGGTAGAAGCTAAAGAGGTTAAGTCGGGGGAAGGCTACATCCTTGGCACCGATCATAAGCGGTATAAGGAAGTTACCGAGCGTTGCAGGAATGCCCGGTACAACGAAAAGGAATATCATGAAAACACCGTGCAGTGTGAAGAGCACGTTGTAAGTGGTATTCTTGAACACCGCATCTTCCGGGCGAAGATTCGGGAATGCGAGCTCTGTTCGCATTAGCATCGCAGCCGCTCCACCCAGCAGGAAGAAGACAGTGATCGCGGTCAAATACATCAACCCGATCCGCTTATGGTCGGTCGACGAAAGCCAGGACCAAATTCCAGTCTTCCAGTTCAGGTAATCAACCTGAGAATCTCCGCTAGTAGTAGAGCCAGTGTGAGCTGTCGAAGCATGCGCTGACATAGTTTCTATTTACCTCTTACTGTAGTGACTTAATATATTCGACTAGGTCTGTGAGCTGGGAGTCCGAGAATTTACCCTCGTACATCGCAGGCATGACCGGACCAAAGCCCTTACGTAGCTTGGCATGCGGTTTCAGGATTGATTCACGTATGTACGCTTCATCGCCATCAACCTCGGTACCATCTGCGAGAGGCGCCTTACGTCCGTAAACCCCCTTAAGCGTGGGGCCTACAAGCTGGCTTCCGTCGATGCTGTGGCACGTCGAACAAAGGTTGTTCATGTCATG
>JAYVGZ010000526.1:0-5649 GCA_043771805.1 Pseudomonadota bacterium | reverse complement strand
CTGTTTTTGTGAACGGCTAGTTGTTTTCACCCCCGATTTACTCTGTAAATCGACCCCTGAAGGGTATGGTCGCGTGGCGAATTTTACTGCCGATGCCTGAACGGTTATTCATAATTTCCCCCGTTTTCGACATTCTTTGGCCAATAAAGCTCAAGCATGCGGCCGAGGACGTCGTCTCTATCGGGGGGCCGCTGATTAATAGCTGTCCGACTTTCAGGGTGCCACGTGTTGGTGTTTGTCGTTCATCGCTCCAAGGACAGTGCACGCGGAGGAGGTGTTTTTATGAAGTCGATACTTTCGTTCATAACCGCAGTAACGCTTACGATCCTCTTGGCAGGCGCCATCTCGGCCCAAGACCGAACAGCGTTCGAGCCCTGGGGTAAGGGGTGCAAACAATTCAATTCAGAGCATCAGTTCGTGAGTGAATCGTCGTACTACTGTCTTCGTCAACAAAACCAACGAGCGTGCCATCGACGCGCAGGGGCGATGTTTTCATCGTGTGGTTTTGCTGGAGATTATGAACGCATAAGTCAACGCTTGCATGTAAAGATGTTGGTCGTTTGGGCCTTAGCCGGAACGAGGCAATCAACTAAAAGCGGGCACTCTTAGTGCGGTGCTCTCTTCATCTCAACTAGGGAGTTCATGATGAGGCGCAATTCTCTCTATTGGGTACTATTCTGCCAGCTAGCCTGGTCTACCACTGGGTGCGCAGAGCGGGTCCCTCCTGCGCCCCCTGTTGCAGCTTCTTTTCAGGAGTGCGTGGATGAAGGTGGAAAGATCCTAAAAAGCTATCCAGCCCAATGTGTTTCGAAGAGTGGTGACCGCTTCTTCGATAAGCCGCTAGGTAGACCAGGCAGAGTATGCACAGATAGCTGCGGAAACGGCGTGTGTGAGGAGATTGTATGCATGGCGGTGGGGTGCCCGTGCACGGAAAGTCGGGCAACGTGCTCAAAAGACTGTTTAGCAGAGTAACGTTAATTCCAGACAGAGCTTCCGCGACCACCTGGGCCACGCGCTCCACGCAGCCCGCGTAAAGCGTTGTCGGCTACACCCTTGACCTCTTCGACAGTCATGCCAAGTCGCTGAGCGATCACTTCATTTGATTGAGGGAGGGAGCCATCGGTCGGGAAGAGAGCGGCCATGACGTCTGACTCTAACTTCCCCAATCCATGAATGGCAGATTCAACGCGTTGAATCATATTTTGATCTGGGGAGTTTGATGAATCTTCTTTGGGGGCTTCCACAGTTGGATGCTTTACGGCTTTAAGATCAGGTGTTGATTGAGACAAGCGTGGAGGCATCGCATCTAGCGATCTACCGAGTTCCGCGCTATTCGATACTTTCTCTGCATCCGACATCTCACTATTTTTAAAAGCAGTATTTTTAATGGCAGTAGTTTTAATAGCAGGAGTTCTAATAGCACTATTGAGGATTTCGGAGTCGACAAGACAGATCGGCGAAGTTGCCGGCCTCTTACCACGGGACTTTCCGAATTCTGTCTTGCTCAGGCGCGTGATTGAAGTATCACTACCCTTGCTTGATGTTCGGTTACGCCCGCCCCGAATACCTCCGGGGTTATCCACTGAGCTTCTTTTATCCACCGATACCACAGCGGATTTCAAAGCCGACTTTTGTCGAAGAGCCATCGAGCCCTCACGCAGGATGTCGTTTAACTAAACCTGACTGTATCAATCGTGGTAGTAGCAAGTCAAACTGGGCAGAATTCACCAAGTTTAGGGGCAGATTATTGTGGCGTGGAGGTCTAGTAAGTGTCTGAATTAACGGGTGCCTTTCACACCTTTTCATCGCGACAAGGCCTTAGGCAAGCTGTCGATACCATGCGCCGTAGTCTTGCCCTCTCCAGTGACGACTCTTCGGAGTCAGCGCGTGAGGTATTCTTCTCTGCACTTACCCGAAATGCCCTCAAGAATGTCGTATTGGATGGCCGCGGCGACGTTGCGGTGTCTGAAAGCGAAATAAGCGAGCTGCTCGATGGACTTTTGTCTTGCGCCGGAATTCAGCCGGTGGCGAGCAACGATGAGGCGCTTACTGTAGGAAGTTATTTTTCATCTCTAGGGTGGCAATCTGCCGTTGATAATTCTCCAACTTTACTTGGCTGGGCCTACCAGTTTTGGAACGACGAAGTTCGGGACGCCGCTACATGGGCAGTGTCGAAGGATGGTGAGGCAGGGCTTCAGGAGCACGAGATCTCTTTTGCAACACAGCTCTACACTGAAGAGTATATGACTGAGTTTCTGGTGTCGCGAGCCCTTCAGCAGAACGAGGTTGAGGAGGGGGATTATTCGTTTCTTGATCCGGCGTGCGGCTGCGGGCACTTTCTTGTGCAGGCGGTGCGGTCTCTCAGAGTGCGATCGCTCAGGGTGCAGTCGCGCATTGTAGTACCGCACGGTGTGCAATCGGCCGTGGCGCAACCAAATGTCTCTCCGTACACCATGATATTGCGTGGTGACATAGCAGGTCTCGATATTGATCCATTCGCGGTCGCGCTGGCGCGAATAGTGGTGTGGATAGAAGTCATGCGCGAAGGGGTACCTGTAGACAATAGCACTCAGTTGATGGAAGCACTCCGATCCTGCATCACGGCCCTAGAGGCCCCACATGGAACCCTTGATCGGAGTGTTGCGTGTGCGCCGCTGCGACGACGGTACGGTTGTGTGGCAACTAATCCTCCCTTTGTCGGGAGAAGGAAGTTGAGTATCGAAATGCGGGAATTTCTTGACGTACACTACCAGACTGCCTCTGCTGATCTCTGTACTGCATTCATTTTCCGCTCACTCGAACTGCTTCAACCGGGTGGGGTGTTAGCGCTCGTAACCGTCGATAAGTGGCTGCGTCTAAAGTGTTACCGAGATCTGCGAAATGGTGTTGGAGATTTCGGCGGAATATACGGAGCTACGGAGTTAGAATACCTCGTTGAGTTGGGTGACCGAGCGTTTGGCTCCGATGTTGAGCTACATGATGGAGTCGGGATACTGCTACTCCTTACGCGATTCTGTGCTCCACGCGAAAATCACGTTTTTAAGTACCTCGATCTCTCCTCGTATCGGTCCCTTCACGAAAAGAGTGCCGTATTGCTATCACTCGATAGCGATGAATCGAATGGCGAGCGAATCTGCTCTATTAATCAACGCTCACTGAGAGATTCAAATGACGGATCTGTTCTGGCAGAAGCCGCAGGAATCCCCACACTCCTCGCGCGATCGGCTCTGAAAGTAGAGAATCGCGCAGAGGTTGTTGTTGGACTGCAAACGAACGACGACAACCGATTCGTTCAGTATCAGTGGTGTGTCCCCCCGGATACTCCAGGCTGGGTGGTTCATTCAAAGGGGGGCGGTTACGGGCGCTGGTACGGGATTAATCGATTTGTGCTTAACCTAGAAGGGGGGCGACCATTTTTTAGTGGTTCAAAGAACGGTGCCCGTCCTGCATGCGAGAAGTGGTTTGCACAAGCGGGATGGACTTATACCTGGTTCGCAAACGGTAACCTCGGATTGCGCCGCAAAGAGGCAGGGTGGAGCTTCGGCCGAGCAGCTGCTTCGGGGGTGTTTACTGATGACGTGCGGTTGATAGCTTACCTCAACAGCAGTCTCGCTTCATTTTTAGTGAGAAAATTCGGCGGAAAAGTCCAACTTCCCGAGGGCGTCGTGCGTCGCTTACCAGTCCCCGAGTGTTTAGACCTCCTATCAACTGAGCTTGTCTCCGGAGCGGTCGCGATCAAACAGCGGCTGGTGGAACAAGATCCCCGTGAAGTTACCTTTCTTCCCTCGAATCTTCTTGACCCTCTGTTGGTGCTTCGGCTTGAAGTGGCCCTCCTCATGATCGAAGCTTCGATCGAAAAAATGGTGATTGCGGCAGCGCAGATCGAATCAGATACCGTATTATTGGTGAGGCGCGCGGTTGGTCTGCCTGTGGGACTTTATCCACTACGAGTCAGTGATGAGCAATACCTTCACTTCCTAAAGCAGTTGGACCCTTCCGTGCAGGATCTCCTCTCACCCCTCTCTGTAGAATCGGAGGCTTACACAGTCGGTATAGTTCACCAAAATAGTTACACGCATAACGTATCGAGCGATGACGTTCTGAATAGTATTTTGAATGCTCCTGCACACAGGCGTAAAGCGAAAGAGGCAACGATCAACCAACCCCCAGCTACCTCGAGAATGGAGCGGTGGAGTAGAGAGCTACGGTGCCATCCACTTGATCTCTATCTCCAGATTGAGAAGTTAGTCTTATCGTCGCCTGAAGCACGCAGAACAATTGCGCAGCCTTACATCGGAGTGTTGATTCTAGTAGAAGCACTTCGACTATTTAATCATGCCTGGAGAGGTGATGGTACGCGGTCAGAGGTACTAGAGGCAGCAATTCCAAATTCCTCATTCGCTGAGCAGTTGGCTAAAGGGGTAGCGGCTGCACTTGAAAAAAATCCGCTCCTTCTCCCATACGTCGAGGTCTTACCGAAGGTTGAGCCAAAGTGGTTATCTTCGACTTTCTTACGTGAACATTCCAAGGACTTTCTTGGGCACCCTCTACTACTGCAAGGCTCTGCGAGTAAGACCGCGGCCGAGGGGGTAGTTCATCGATGGAGTACAGTCGCACGGTCTGCGTGAGCGGAGCGAGAGCCCAGTCAACTTCACCGAACCTCATTGTCGGAGCGGTGATAGACTCGAGAATTGGGGGGGATGCTCCCTGTTATCCACACATTTCCGCCAACTGTGCTCCCAGCACCGATCGTCGTCGCGCCCCCCAATATCGTTGCATTCGCATAAATGACGACATTACTTTCTATCGTAGGATGCCGCTTAACATCGGCGAGTGATTTTTCAACGCTAAGGGCACCAAGAGTTACGCCTTGATAGATCTTGACGTTTTCTGCGATCACGGTTGTTTCTCCGATAACAATACCCGTGCCGTGATCGATCACAAAAGAGGGGCCAATAGTTGCCCCTGGGTGGATATCAACCCCAGTGCGGTGATGCGCATATTCGGTGATTACGCGAGGTATGATTGAGATTGAACGTTGGTGTAACCAGTTTGCTATCCTAAAGACCGCGATAGCGAAGAAGCCGGGATAGGCGAGGATCACTTCATCGATGCTTTTTGCTGCTGGGTCACCCTCATAGAGCGCTTCTGCGTCGGCTTTGAGTAGTGTGTGAAAATGGATCAGGGACGCAACAAACTCTCGGCCGACGGTATGGGCCTCACGCTCAGATGAGAGTATCGGGGTACACAGTTCGATAAGAAGTGCCTCGATACGGGCGGCCTTATCTTTGAGAGTTTCGATCGAGTTGATCGATTGGGGCGAGAAATGCGGGAAAAGTACGCCGAGTGTGCAAGAGACGAACTGGGGGACTACCTCAATCGGTGGAAAGCGTCCGGCCATCGCTTGCCGTAGGGTGTATAGTTGGTGGATGCTCTGAGCGGTAGTTTGATCCATTGTTTTCTAACCCGGCGCCGATCCTAATCGTTAATTGACATGAACTCTCTTATCATCTTGCAACACGAGTGTGTAGATCCTACCTCAGCCATTCTCGTGAATGCCCGTGCTCAGTACGCCTTTAGAACTCACGGGGTAACGACGGGCCAGAGTATTAGAATTGCGGTGTTAGGAGTAAAGACTGGAGAGGCAGT
>JAYVGZ010000525.1:0-10482 GCA_043771805.1 Pseudomonadota bacterium | reverse complement strand
CTATGCCATGCAACACCAAATGACCGACCAACCGATGGGACGCTTGACCGGGGAATACCAATTAGTCGGGCTCGCATTGTTGTCGATCGCGAAACCTCGGGATCCCGCTCCTTCATAGTCATTAAGATATCCGTTCCGACTGATTCTACGATTACGGCGTTCTCCGTCAGTGATCCCGCTCGTATTGTGGTCGACTTTGATGGCACCCGGACCAAACGAAACGAAGTGCTAAACGTTCCTGCAAATTCCGTTATCCGGCAAATTCGCCTAGGAGCCCATCCCGAGAAGTTGCGCGTAGTGCTCGACCTTTACCAGAGCGCTCCAGAAGATTTTGACAACCAAATTACGCCTCGCCAGCTCATAATCCGGCTTCCTGAGGGCACCACTGCATCACCCCCGTCAGAGACACCACCGAAGGATAAGCAGAAAGAAGTTCCTCCGGCGCCAGCAGCAACCATCTCTGTTATAGCTCCTACCAAGACATCGGAGCCGCAGCCCACAAATCCCGCGGCAGCCAAGGAAAGAGAGGTAAATGCTGAAGCCAAGACCCCAAGCTCCACGCCGATACCGCAATTAACTCTTACCGCCACTGCCGTTCCCACCCGGCCATCCACGCCATCACCTACAGTCATCGCCGCGCCGACCGCCGTGGCTACCGTCTCTCCAACTGAAGCCGTAAATGCTACGCCGCTAGTGACTAAGTCACCTACCCCACAAAAAACAGAGACTTCGGCGAGAACGGCCATAGCAACAAAAACGGCCACCCCTACGAAAGTGCCGACGATGACGGCAACAGCGACAGTCTCCCCTACTGCTACCAAAACAGGAACTGCAACCAGGACAGCAACCCCAACTAAAACGGCAACTGCTACCCGCACACCCGTCCCGCCAACGGCCACTCCGACTGCCACTCCGACAGCAAAAGCGCAGCCATCTTCCACGAGCGTCCCTGGTTTTGATTCGAAGAGAGTGCTTCCGATGCCTGCGAGCACATCCACAAGTAGTTTAGTAGGGGATGTCAGCATAGCGGCGCCGCCTTCTGCACAGAATGGCAAACTTCTCGTTATGGCCTACCGCTTCGATTATCTTAATCCCGGGAGAGTTCCAGTCCTCAAAGTGAACCTTTTAAGGTCCAAAGCACAGGCACAGATTAGTAAGGTAGATGCGAAGACGTATCGAATAGTGATCCCGAACTGCGGGCTCGTGGCGCCTCAGTTAGCTCTTCCTCAGTTCCCACCAGCAGACTTCATCGGCTTCAGCATGGTTGCTGCCCAAGAGCTTGAGGGTCGAGTCGAAATAACGGTTACTGTTGAACCTGGAGTTACCCTTGGCACCTTCGTTCGTGACAACGAAATATGGGTTAAGCGCCTGTAGGGACTCGTTTGGATTCCGTGAGCGTTGAGCCGCTACGATTGAGAAGGGAATTAGGACCGCTCGATCTTGAGCGATTCCCCAACGATCTTAAGGAGCGATCCCTTTCCATTAATGCTGGTCTCAAGAACCACCTCCCGCTCCCACAACGCCGAAACATGTTTCAGCGTATGTTCAGCGTATTCAAGCTGAAGATCTCTACCATCGTGGTAGTGCTTTAAATACAGGGTTCGGTTCCGACCAAAGTCGGCATCTTCAATCTTGATCACCGGAATGGAGCCTGTTCCTACACTCTTGATCAGATTCTCCTTCACATCCCTCCAGTTTTCTTGATCTGATACCTTGGTGATGACCCGCTCCTTACCACGCTTGTCGTGCTGGAAGAGGTGAAGTTCTTCCATAATCTCTTGAGTAAGAAAGCGGCGTAGGAAGGATTGATCGCGGTCGGATTCGCGAATTTCGAACATCTTCTTTCGCCCCGGAGTGTCATTCTCGTCCAACGTGGAGACGTCCACTTTCGGAGTATCATCAGTCCACTCTCGTCCAGTCTCTCCGGCGTTCCAGCGACGCTCAATATCGTGCCAGAGTATGAAACCCAAATGATACGGATTGAGGCCCCCAGGATGTGGGCGAAGCACCTGATTATGGCGAACCATGAACTCTATGTGCATCCCTTGAGGAAGTTGGAGCTCGTTTAAGATGCGGTGGTGCCAGTAGCTCGCCCACCCCTCATTCATTATCTTGGTTTCCATCTGAGGCATGAAGTACTGCGTCTGCTTATCTACGATCAGCAGAATGTCGCGCTTCCACTCAGGAAGGTACGGATTAAACTTGGCGATAAATTGCAGGAGGTTTTCTTGAGGCTCCAGCGGGATCTTCGTTAGGTTTGGCGCCTCGTACTCTTGCGCCGGATGAATTTCGCGCCAATCATCTTCCTTTGGCTGAGCTCGCTCCCATGCTCGAATTCGTTGTTCCTCCATCGACAGCTGCTGAATCGCTAGATTACGCGACCGTTGGTAGCAGATAGCGTGGGCATGGTCGATCGCTTCCTCAACGCGCTCAACCCCTATCGATGGATCCTCCATGTAGGAACTAATTCGGTTACCGTGATTTTTGAACATCTCAAGCGCATACTTCGCCTGCGTTCCACTCGTGAAAGTAAAGTTGTTCGCAAAAAAATCATTGTGTCCGTAAACGTGCGCGATAGTAAGCACCTGAAGGAGAAGGGTATTATCGCGCATGAGGTAGGCGAGACAGGGGCTTGAGTTGATCACCATCTCGTACGGGAGTCCCGAGACCCCGTAATCGTACATAGTCTTCTGGCGCTCGAAAGATTTCCCGTACGACCAGTGTGGGTAGTGCGATGGCATACCTGTGTACGCCATGTACCCTAACATCTCGTTGTGGTCGCAGATCTCGAACTCTTGAGGATAACAGTTGAGGCCAAAGCGGCGCACGAGTTCTTGGATCGTATCATCCCATTTCTGTAGCTCGTTCACGTCGAATGACATATCTGCTCCGCTCTACCCGATAAGAACCCTATCGCGACCACCTACGACGACTACGGAGCCGCCGCAGATGCCCCCTCACTGTTCCCGAAAACCTTTCCGTGTGCAGATACAGCGCTTGCTCTATCCTTCATTAAGAAGCTGCGGAACCCTTCCCACAAGTCTTCTTTCTTCTCAATGGTGATCATCTGAAAGTTCGGCTCCTGCAGCTGTCCGAAGACTTCAAGCATACTTCCGCTGTAGTACGCGCTCCCAGAGGGCTTTATCTCGCCGTATCCAAAAAGATTACATACTTTACACAGCTCAGCTGCAGCTTCGAGCGCGCGCTCATTATCTGAATAGAAGTTATCTCCGTCGGAGCAATGAAACGCATAAACATTCCACAACGAGGGGTGGTATCGGTCTTCGATGATATCAAGCGCCTTACGGTAGCCAGAGGAAATGTAAGTTCCCCCTGATTCAACCTTGTGGAAGAAATCTGCCTCGGTCACCTCTTTAGCCTCAGTGTGGTGGGCAATGAATACAACCTCTACGTTTGTGTACTTCTGCCGGACAAACTGAAACAGCAGGAAATAGAAACTGCGGGCCAAATACTTCTTTACTGTTCCCATCGAACCCGAGGTATCCATGATGCAGAATACGACCGCATTGGATGACTCTCTAGTCGTGGGTGCGATGTGATAGTACCGCATGTCGTCCTGATGGAACGGGAACCTCTGATCCTCGTTCTCCACGTCCATTTCACGACTCCCCTTTGCTGCTAATAATCGACGCACCCGATTGCGTGCGGTGAGCCTCTTATCGAGCCGTGGACGAATACCAGCTTTTCGATGCCCTTTGCGTTTCCGAGCATCGTCGGACATGACTTTCTTTAACGCCTTTTTCTCAAGCTCGGGGAGCTCAAGATCATCAAACATGATCGCAATGAGCTCCTCAAGGGTGATGTCCGTTTCAAAAGCATCAATACCGGCTTGGTTTCCTCCACCTTCGCCTTTCCCCTGCCCATCTGGTGATCCAGGATCAACAACATCTCCTGGTTTCTGCTCCCCATCACCCTGAGCAACACCTGATGCGTTCTCGCCGTAAATGAAGCGGTACTCCTTTACAGACTTAATCGGCACCTTGATGATCTTATCTCGGTCGCGGCCGATGATCGATTCCTCTGCGAGAATATCGCCGATATTGTCGCGGATGGAATCCTTGATCTTCTGACGGTGCCGCGTCCTATCTCTCGCGCTCCTATCGGAGCGCTGAGAAGTTGGGGTGTACGGACGGAAGATGGTCGACATTAGTCGTCTTAGTCCTTCCAAAGATTGTTGGCTGCATACTTCAAGATCACATCCACACAGCTTGCAGGATACCCATTACGAATAAGCTGCTCCACCATGCGATTGTATTTCTTGCTCTGATCATCATCACGAGTGCGAGTCTTTGTGATGATACGAGAAACATCCCGCACGCTCGTCATAAGCTTCTTCTCAATCGCTTCTTTGAGCGGCTCGTAGCTCTCGTACGTCACTTTCTCTCCGCGACGCCCTGCAGACCAGAGGTAGGCGATAACCTCCTGCCTAAATCCATCGCAGGCGGTGCCGATGATCGCGATCTGTTCCTCGATCGACTTCATGAGCCCCTCGTCTGGCTCGAGTGCTTCACCCGTGCTGCGATCCTTAAACTTCTTCTTCGTTACGTACGACTCAGCATGGTCAAGATAGTTCTGGAAGAGTGCCTCTGCCTGCTCCTGGTACGAGTAAACAAACGCCTTCGTGATCTCTTTCTCGAGGACCTCGAGATACTCTTTGTGGAGAGTATCTTGCAAGAACTCAAGGTACCGTTTCTTAACATCATCTGCAAAATCAGCCTCTTTCACCATGTGAACAAGGGCTTCTCTTACTGAGATCGGATGGATCGCATTCTCTTCAATATTATCTGATAGCGCATTATCAAGCGCCTTCATTATGAAGCGGGTAGAGATGCCGTTCATGCCCTCGCTCTTCGCCTCTTCGCGAAGTTCGGTGACATCGATCCTCTTCGTTTTTCCTTTCTCGACAACCTCTTCGCCATTGTACAGCTTGAGTTTTGTCATCAAGTCACACTTATTGGTCGGCTCAAGACGAGAGAGAATAGCGAACATCGACGCTATCTCAATCGTGTGCGGTGCAATGTCTGCGGTAAACTGAGACTGACGAATGATCTTTGTGTAGATCTTCACCTCTTCCGAGAGTCTCATATTGTAGGGCACTTTGACCGTGACGATACGATCGAGGATCGCCTCATTCGTGTGATCACTCTTAAATCGCTTCCACTCAGCCTCATTAGAATGCGCGACGATACAGGTATCGACGTAGATCATTCCGTGTCTACCAGGGGCCGGTATCGACTTCTCCTGGGTAGCGGTAATCATTGCATGGAGGTATTCGGTCTCGTTTTTGAATACTTCGATGAACTCCACCATTCCTCGATTACCAACGTTGAGGGCGCCAGTAAGATCGAGCACTCGAGGATCTCCCTCTGAGTAGAGATCCAATTTCGAAATGTCCTCACCACCAATCAACACACTTGTGTCTTGGTTATTCGGATCCACTGGAGGAACTACGCCAACTCCTCGCTTCGCGCGAATACTGAAGTCGTAGGTGCGAACAGGCACCTCTTCCCACTTCCCTTGGAAGTCTTCCTTCAAGCGATACCGGCATACCGGACAAAGATCTCCCTCTATCTCGATTCCAAGCATCTTCGAGAACTCTTTTCTAAGATGTCGAGGCACGAGATGAAGAGGCTCCTCGTACATTGGGCACCCATCGATCGCAGAGAATGCGGGCAGATTCTCAAGGCCCTTCTTTAGCCGCTCTACTAGAGAGCTTTTACCCGAGCCTACTGGCCCCACGAGATAAAGCACCTGCCGACTCTCCTCGCCCTTCAAGGATGCTGAGTGGAAGTACCGTGCGATCTGATTGATTGTTTTCTCCATGCCGAAGAATTCATCGGCGAAGAAATTGAAGCTTCGAAACTTCTCTCCTTTGAAGATCCTCTTGAGGCGCGGATTTTGTTCGAGGTCGACGTCGACAACCCCTTTATCAAAGATCATGTCGAAGAGGCGTTTGTGCGCGAGCTTTGCAATGCCTGGATTCTCTCGGACGAGCTCCAGATACTCGATCATCGTACCCTTCCAGGCAGATTTCTTTCGAGTCTCTCTATCCTCTTGAATCAGCTTTTGAAAATCATTAGACATGCGTCCGTTCTCCTCGAGTTACTCGCCAACTACCCGCATACAATTCGGTTCTTCCTACCGTAAACGATCTGAGAGCGAAGCCACAATCGGAAATCACGTGAGCAAGTCGATATGTTGAGGCTGTAACGCGGAGCAGATGTTAACGGCTGTCTTCAATAAGATGTCGGCACCTTTCCATCCGATTGTGAGAATCCTGAGCACTAATCTGATATCCCTGTGAACGAGATGGTGGCGACAGTTCAAACTATTCGATTGATGAAATGGTAAGACATCGTTTCAAAACGGGTGCCGAGTGTAGAGCTTGGCGGGACCCTCGCACCTCGCGAAAAGAATTGCGATACAGTAGCGGCAAAGGTTCAAAAAGGAGCGCTACTCATCTACATCAACGGCCATCAGCGACCTACCATCCTTCGACTGAATCTCGAAAACACGTCTCGGTTCTTCGGGCACAACCTTCCGAGAGTCCCTATCAATCCAAGCGAGTATCTGAGCTTTTTGTTGTCCGTCGATGACGGGACGAACTTTTGGAACACCGCTGGTCGGAAGAAGCCCCGAAATCTCGCCGACATTCGTGTCACTAGCTTTAGAACCAGACTTTTCGAAAACCGAACCCAAAACCGTATGACGATATACTTCTGACATACGCACCTCCAGAGGTAGTGGATTACGAGTTGATCTGACTAGTATATACGACTTATTCGTACTCCCTAAGCGAAAAGTTGAGGCGGTAAGAGAAAGTTTCGTTTAGTGGCTCACATCAAAGATTCGCTAATGCCGGCCCTCGACATTGAGCCTACCAAGCTTTTAGAGGTATACACTCCTCACTATCCGCGTTAACCCCCTAATCTTTATGAAAACTACACCGCACTGGCAGCGCACCGTTACCCCCGAGGACGCAAAACAACATGGCGTTCGTTCCACTGAGTACCAGGCGATAACTAAGGCCCTGGGCCGTGATATCAATTTTGTAGAGCTCGGGATCTGTTCGGCCCTTTTCTCTGAACACTGCTCCTACAAAAGTACAAAGATTCATCTTCGAACCCTTCCCACGAAGGGTCCACGAGTACTCGTCGGCCCAGGAGAAAACGCATGCGTCGTCGACATCGGCGACAATCAGGCCGTCGTATTTAAAGTTGAGAGCCATAACCACCCCTCATTCATCGAACCGTTCCAGGGGGCCGCAACCGGCGTGGGTGGAATTCTCCGAGATATCTTCACCATGGGAGCCAGGCCTCTCGCTCTTCTCAATTCTCTACGCTTTGGTGAGGTCTCGCTCGCAAAGTCACGGTACCTGTTGCGCCGATCAGTGAATGGCATTGGCTTTTACGGCAACTGTATGGGTATTCCAACGATCGGGGGCGAGCTCGCTTTTCATTCTTCTTTTAATGGGAACTGCCTCGTAAACGCCTTTGCTTTAGGCGTTGTTAAACAAGATGAGGTTTTCTTAGGCACTGCTGCTGGTGTCGGGAACATTGTGTTGTACGTCGGTTCAAAGACGGGCCGTGACGGCATTCACGGCGCGAGCATGTCATCAGAGAGTTTCGGTGATGACTCTGAAGCGAAGCGCCCAACGGTTCAGGTGGGAGATCCATTTCAGGAGAAGCTACTCCTAGAGGCGTGCCTTGAAGCATTTAAAAGCGACTGCATCGTGGGCATTCAAGATATGGGAGCTGCAGGTCTTACAAGCTCTGCCTTTGAGATGGCGGATCGGGGAAAGAACGGCGTCCGTATGCACCTCGATCGGGTACCGCAACGAGAAACCGGGATGAATCCTTACGAGATCATGCTCTCCGAATCGCAGGAGCGGATGCTGCTTGTCGTTGAAGCAGGTCGAGAACAGAAAGTTATCGATATCTTCAAACACTGGGAGCTGGATGCTGTCGCTATCGGGGAAGTTGTAGCTGGGGATGCAGTTGAACTGTACTGGCACGGAGAACTTGTCTCGTCGATGCCGGCGCACCTGTTAACAAGTGCGGTGCCCGAGTACGATTGGCCTCAATCTGCACCGACGAACCCAGCGCGGCTTGCACCGTTCTCTTTCAACCAACACGCGCCGCCGAACGACCTGGCCGGCACCTGGCTTAAAGTACTAGCGTCGCCAAATATCTGTTCGCGACACCAGGTGTATAATCAGTACGACTCAACAGTTCGCACCAATACCGTTATTCATCCGGGCGGTGATGCAGGCCTTATTCGGCTGAAGCGCGAGAACGGTGACGACCACGCCGAAAAAGGAATTGCCATCACCCTCGACTGTAACTCTCGGTACTGCTCTATCGACGCAAGGCAAGGCACCGCACTCTCGCTCGCCGAGGCGTGCAGAAATATTGCCTGTGTTGGCGCTTCACCAATTGGCATCTCTGATTGTCTGAACATGCCGAGCCCAGAGCGGCCAGAGAATATGTGGCAAATCGCTCAAAGTATCGAGGGCCTCGGCGAAGCAGCACGTGCCTTCGACGTCCCGGTAGTAAGCGGCAACGTAAGCCTCTACAACGAAACAAATGGAAGCGGTATTCAACCTACTCCAACACTCGCGGTAGTGGGACTCCTCGATGACGCATCACTCGCAATAGGTAGTCAATTTCAAAGTCCAGGCGATATCGTCCTTGTGATCGGAGATACCAAGGAAGGCGAACTGGGTGGCAGCGAATATGCAGCCTTGCAGTATGCCCTCGAAAATGGAGCGCTCCCATCCATCGATTAGTCCCTCGAACACCGAACCTGTACCGTTGTTCGTGAGTTGATCTCTCAGCGACTTTTGTTATCTGCACACGATATTTCTCAGGGCGGGCTAGGCGTGGCTCTCGCCGAGTGCTGCTTTAAAGACTACTCTCACCCTCTCGGTGTTACGATCCAACCCATCGTAGCCACCAAACGAGCAGATGCGTACCTGTTCGCTGAGACGGGAGCCCGCTTTATTGTTTCTTTTTCAGTGAAAAATGAAGGCGTTGTCAGAGAGGCTTTGACGAAAGCCAAGCTTCCTGTTTCATGTGAAGGCGTTGTAGGAGGCGATGAAATTACCGTGAAAGGCGTTTCTTCTCTTTCTGCGACCGCCGCCTTCTCGGCGTGGTGGGGTGGTCTCGATACTCTCTTTGAAGCCTAACAAGATAGGATAACCGTGACATTAGACGACAAATTCCATGATGAATGCGGCCTGATGGCCGTCTGGAACCATGAAGAAGCGGCAAACCTCACCTACCTTGGGTTGTATTCACAACAGCACCGGGGTCAAGAGGGTGCTGGAGTCGTTGCGGTCAGCCGAAACGGTGATGACGACCCCACATTTTACGTACATAAGGGCTTAGGGCTGGTCGCCGATGTCTTTGGTAACTTTGATTTTGCGAAATTGCCCGGCACGGTCGCGATAGGTCACGTGAGGTACACCACTGCGGGTGGCAACAGACTCGCAAATGTGCAGCCTTTTGTCGCTGATATAGCACTCGGGCATACAGCAGTCGCTCACAACGGCAACCTTATCAATGCCGATGAACTGCGGCGGGACCTAATTGAACGCGGATCCATATTCGCATCATCGTCTGATACCGAGGTCATTCTGCACCTGCTAGCCAACGGCGATGTCACCAAACCAATCATCGAATCGGTCATCGCAGCTCTCCACCGAATCAAAGGAGCATTCTCACTTCTTCTCCTCTTCGAAGACCGCATGGTTGCAGTACGAGATCCGTTTGGATTGCGCCCTCTTGCAATTGGGCAACTCGACGGAGCCTTTATCTTCGCCTCTGAAACGTGTGCATTCGACCTTATCGGCGCAAAGTACGTGCGCGATGTTCAGCCAGGAGAGCTTGTTGAAGTCTTAAAAGATGGCTCAATCAAGAGCTACTTCCCTTTCGGAGTGTCTCGTGAAGCTCCGTGTATCTTTGAATTCGTATACTTTGCGCGGCCTGATTCAAATGTGTTTGGAAAGAACGTGTACACGCTAAGAAAAAACATGGGCGCCGAGCTTGCCCGTGAGTCTGCAGTAACTGCAGACCTGGTGACCGCCGTTCCCGATTCAGGCGTTGCAGCCGCGATCGGGTACGCCGAAACAGCGGGAATTCCTCTTGAAATGGGGCTCGTGCGCAACCACTACGTTGGTCGCACCTTTATTGAACCGAAGCAATCGATTCGTGATTTCGGTGTGAAGATTAAACTGAACGCCAATGCTGCAGTGCTTAATGGAAAATCGATTATCGTAGTCGATGACTCTATCGTGCGCGGCACTACGAGCAAGAAGCTTGTAGCAATGCTGAGAAGCGCCGGTGCGCGTGAGGTGCATCTTCGAATCTCTTCCCCTCCTACGACAGATCCCTGTTACTACGGAATCGATACGCCCGATAAGGCTGAGCTTATTGCAGCAAATAGTTCAGTCGAAGAGAT
>JAYVGZ010000524.1:0-8205 GCA_043771805.1 Pseudomonadota bacterium | reverse complement strand
GAGATATTGCGTGATGCTCTCCTTGCTGCAGGGCTCACGATTCCGGAAGGTGGAGTAAAGTTTGTTGGATTGGAGAGTCAGGCGCACGAGGGGGTACCGGGGATTCTTGCGGCGTGGGCGGTTAAGCCAGGTGAATAAATTGAGTGGTGCAGCCGGTGGCTCAACAACGCCACCGGCGCTACCGTCCAAAGGGGTCGCATCACCTCGGCAAATCGGTACGATTGAAACCTCAAAGGTGTAGGTATTTTCAAACTCGATGAGCTTCTGTTTTGAGTTGCAGCAAACTTTCCCAAAATAGGCTCGTTGGAACTATTAGTCGCAACCGAGCTCACTAGTGTCTGCAACTATCTTTTTTTACGGAGGCCACCGGGCCTTCCCACGCCGCGTGGAGATGCCAGCTCTCCTAGAAAGCCAAGCTAGTACAATTGGTTATGCGCTTAGACGACTGTATCCGCATACCAGCGCCCCCTTGTAATACTTACCGCCACAAAAATCGCTGCACTACTTCGCTCGATTGCACCCTGCCAAAAAATTCACCTCAAATCATAAAGTTCCCACTTTTGCCGCCGATTTACCCTGTGGACGTTATTCGTAAAGGGTTCTTATGCGTCATTTTGTAGTTCTCACACTGCTCAGTGGTTTGCTCATCGCGGCACTTCCTCGCGCCGCGACAGCCGAAAACAAGAGAAGCTCGCACTCTTTCGCTGTGGGTGCGCCGAAAGAGCTGGTCGAAATTTATGTTTCAGCTCTCTCCAACGGTGAGAAACCGTCGCCGCAAGGATTCATACAAACCTGTTGTGGTGCGCTAGGGGCAAAGCACAGGTCCCGTCGGGCTCCGAGAGCAGGTAGTTCCCTGCACAAGACTATTAAATCATGTGATGTGAGAGCGCTGTCTGTGTGTGTGGGGTTGGCGAGAGCAGATCACGCCGCGCCAAAAGTAGAGGCACGTCGTTTGATCGCTCCAGATTATCCTCCGTTCTCTCCCATCATAGCGCCGACGACATCGCCTGGAGGTCCAACCCCTGACCCTTCGGTTGGGCCCGGAGATACGGGGCCGGGTGACGTGGAACCGCCCTGGTAGCGATCGAATCAATCATACGATCTAGCGTGGCGGCACAACCGTTATTCCCTTAATCCAGCTCGTCTGGCGAAGAATACGGTCAGTAACCGGTTGCATTTCCGGCCGACCCTTCAGAAGATCTTTAATTAGACCGTCCAATGCGGCAACCCACCTGGGCTTATTTTGGGCATCCTCCGCCTGAAGGCGCGTAAAGATGGCTGCCGCCTCCATCGGATACTTTTGCTGCATGTCGATATTCACAGCCAGCTTCTCTGCAAATGAAATATCAAGCGGAATGCCCGTCATCGCACACCCACGTTGTAGTAGTAGTTCGGCGAGAGTAGGATCGTCAAACTGACCGTTCAGCTCCTCCAAAATAATTCGACCGCGCTCTGCCCGATACCGCCCGAGAATGCACGCACGCGCGGCATCGAAACGTAAGTCAGTGGGCACCGTGATACCTCGCTCCTGACATAGATCTAAACACTTCGTGAGAGTTTCTACTGCTATGACTCGCCCACTAAAAAGGGTGAGATCATCATCGGGGAGGCACTCTTGAATTAAGGCAAGAGCTAAGGCAGCGCGCCCGTACTGGCCTAGTAGATATGGGTTATCCGGCACAGTCTCCAACAAACGTTGATAAATGGTGGTCAGCTCAAGAAGCCGCTCAGCTCTTCGTGCATCAGTCGATTCTTCGCGGTACGCGTCAGAAGCAATTGAAGCCGCTAAAAGTGCCGCGGCTAAATTTCGCGGCGCATGGGCTGAGGCGTCAATCGCCAAACCCAAAACGTACATATTTCGCGATTTTGCGGCAGAAATTTGACCCACAACATCCGGGAAGAATGACAGGGTGGGGTAGCAATTCCCCCATTTACTACCAGATAACGAGATGTCTTCGACTTCGCTTCTACGCCCCAGTCTGAACAATAGGGTGGAGTGAAGTCGATTGATAAATCCGGGCACATTGTAATTCTCACCGGGCCACACGCCTCGTAGCAGCCGCTCCAGTCGTTTGACCTTTACCAAGCCTTCAAGAAGTAGGGCTTTTTTCTCGTCCTCCGGAAGAGAAAGTACGTCTACGTTCCGCGCTTGAATTTCGAGTAGCAACGCTTGGCCTAAAGCGTTGATTACCTCGTCGTGCTGATCCCGGGTATACGAGGCTTCCTTGATAAATTCAACGAACTCAGCGACTCTCTCATCACTGAATTCTCCCCGTAAACACACTTTTACAGGGGCATCGGAGGTGACAGTAAGCGGCGCAAACTTCCCGAGCTCAAACGAATTTATCCTTTTCTCCTGCTCCTCAATCGTCACCCGTCGCAACTCGAGCAGTAACTTCCACTCATGTTGCTTTTTACGCAACGAGGCCGTCACCCCTCTAATCTCTGGAACCTCCTGATGCTGATCTAGTTCGGCGAATAATTCCTGAGTCAGGAGCACAAAGGCCTCGCCTACCTTATTCTGTCGAGCTAGCGTCGTTGAGAACTCCTCGCGTTCTTTCGCCCGAGCGAGAATATCGCTTCGAAGGTGAATCAGCTTCGTTCTTTCGACTTCCGCAACCCGCGCCGACTCTTTCTGATCGAAGTACTGCTTCGTCGCAACTCCACCGGAGAAAATCGCCAATCCGAGAAGAGCAGCTACGCCCGGCCGCCGTCGTGCATAGTCGTAAGGCACGCCCGCTGCGCGAAGCGCCCCCTCAGTAATACGTCCGCCGAACGACAACTTTTCGCGGTAGGCGAGGACCAACTTACCCTCTAAAAAACACCCGATATCGTCCGCCACCTCACGCGCAGAGGTATATCGGTCCTGGGGATTCACACGAAGGCACTTCTCAACGATAGCTTCCAATGCCGCAGGAAATTCGCGTCGATCATTGGTTGACGCCAAGCGCTCTAGGTAGTGAATGGGTGGGCATCCGTACAAAAGCTCGCAAAGTATACCACCAAGACCATAGATATCCGCGCTGGTCGTGACAGCCGCCGGATCCTCAAGCCGCTGTTCCGGTGCCATATATGCCGGACTGCCTATGATCTGCCCATGACGAGTGAGATTCAGGTTGTTCCTCGCTGCACCGGGTGATTCTGCCGTTTCACCGTCGCTCGGCTCTACTTCACCGAGAATTTTTCCAATGCCGAGATCGATTACCTTGGGGACGATCACCACACTGCGCTGTTCACCGATCACCGCCTCGTGGAGCATCACATTGGAAGGCTTCAGATCCCGATGTACGATTCCGTTGTCGTGAAGCTTCTGTACTCCCCCCGCAATCAGCGCCACGTACTCTAACGCCTTTCGTCTCTCCCCAACCCGCCAATCGCCGTGGTCATCGGGCGATTGGGAGCTTTGAACCATGGCGATATAGTTCCCTAGTTGGGCCCCGGTTAAGAACTCCATCACGTAGTAGGGGAGTTTCTCTCGGACGGTCTCGCTGGCATCAAATACCCGTACGACATGGTTATTCTGAATATTAACGAGTTGGCGCGCCTCGCTGACGAACCGGGCACGGAATGTTTGGCTCGATGAGAAAACAGGATCGGGCACTTTAATCGCAACAGGAAGATTTAACCCGGTGTGGAACCCTCGAAAGATGAGGCCCATGGCACCGTTCCCTAACCACTCAATGCCCACAACCTTCGTGCCGAAGTCGTCCTGCAATGCCACGCGAACGGACTCGACATCCTCTAGTTTCGGTCCCGCGCGGTTAAGTGTTGCACCCGCAAGTGATGCATCAAGGTAACTCGATACGCTCGACGCACCGTACTCAGTGTGAAACGGTAACTCGACCGGATTTCCCAAATCAAAACGCTTCTCGGGTTGCTGTTGTGGATCTGTCATCGTTTTCTGTCAAAATTCAAAATCACTTGAGGGCACCAGTGTACTGCATCGGAAATCGCTATGCAGCCGGTAGCTGGGTGACGAATCTTTTGGGTTTAACTGGCGAGGCCTAAGTTTCCAAGTAAGGGACGGGAGGTGCTCTAAGACCACGCACCGGCAGGGATTTAAAGGGACCACCCCGGGGTTGTCAAGTTGGAAATGCTGTATCTACAAGGCGTTATGACACTTGACGTCAGGCCATTCCCCAACCCACGGGTATATAAAAAATTGGACATGTGCTCGATTTTTCTGCACAATTCTCGAACTTTCCGTTTTGGAGCCCGTGCGCCATGAGTATAGGAATCCAGGTTCAACATCCACAGCAGCTGTCACCGGTCTCGGCGCTGTCGTTACAAGAACGCATGCCGGTCGCACCGACCACCGTCCAACCGTTCATACAGGAGGACTACCTCCGCGAGGTACGTAGCATCATCGACCTGATAAGCGGCACACCGATCCCACTCCTCTGCCTTGATGAAACCAAAATAGGAACCCGCCTTGCCGAATTTCGAAGTTTACTACCAGGTGCGCAGGGAGTGTATGACATGGCCCGCCTGGACGATCCTCTCGCAGTGGCCGCGGTTGCATCGCTCGGGTGCCCGCTTGCCGCGAGCTCTGCCTATCATCTCAATTTGGCTGACGAATTAGGCCTCGGTGCTTCGATCGCGCGCCTTGGATCACCGGTACACCACACTGATACCCTCGAAGCGGCAGTCAAGGCGAAGCCTAGTGTTTTATGCGTCGACAGCATCGAGGGAATTCAGCGATTAGTGCGGCATGGCCTCTCACCTAGCAATGACTACAAACCGACCCTGAGCGTGTATGTGAAAACAATGGCTCAGCAGCCCTATGCAAACCCTCTGAAGGTTCAGCATATTATTGCGGCCGCACAGCGTGCTGGATTTAGTTCAATCTCACTTACCGCGGTAGTGGACAGAGACCATGATCAGCTCTCCAGCTATCGATCGGCGCTGCAGGCATGCACCTTCGGAATACAAATTGCCCAGAAACATAAGCTCGAGATCACAGGAGTTCATATTGCTGGAGGTTTTACGGACCCTGCCACATTGGCTGAGAAAGGCCAGGACCCGACAGCGTTCCTTGCCTTACTTGGCGCCGAGCTAGCTGCCTTCCAATCGGACATGGCCCTCAAAACAAAGCGTTCACCGATCCCTGTATCTATAGATATGGGCCGATGGTTGATCGGCGAGTATGCAGTCGTCGGACAGGTCACAGGTACACGTACTGTTAAGAACCAACGTGAAGTTTTTAACATGGTGAGCCTCTACGGTGACGTCTCTGATGCGGCCCACACGGACAAAGAAGTCACAGCAGTTGCGGTACCTCGATCGCCCGAGGTGAAAGAGCCTTTCCTTCCTGCGGTGGAAACCGTGGTTCAGTGTGTTTCTTGCGATTCTGTTGATAAACTTCCCGGTACCCATCCGTTGCCTCAAAATCTGAGTGCTGGCATCGGTACTACCCCGGCTGACTGGATTGCATACCCCCGTACTGGGGCGGATTCAGTCAGCAACGCGGTCCAGTTTAATATGATAGAAACCGCTGGGGTCGTTCTTTTCAACAGCACATCAGGGAACCTGCAACACCAACAGTCCCCCCTGTTCAACAAGCTGCGTCTGCTGCTAGACGAAGCACAAGCATGGGAAAAATCCCTCAACGCATCCAACCAATTGGGCTTACGACTCGGCGACATAGTAGCCAGGGACAAAATCGCTGCCGCTGAATCAAATGCAACCCAGCCGCCCAAGCAAATGATAAAGTTTCGAGAGGGCAAATCACTTGCAGACACGCACCTGAAGTTCGCTCGATCGGTCCTTGACGGGCGGGCAGGTGTTTTGGCTCCGACGGGTAGTTTTCTAATGCAAGACGGGGTGCAGGTCATTGCAACGATCGATTACCTCCTCAAAGAACTTGGAGTTGATGTCCTGTGTATTGCTCAAAAGGCGCAGAACGACCCAACCGTCGTAGCCCTTGAGTTTCAATACAATCGACACATAGAGAACGGCACTACCAGTGGTCAACCGCGAGTGTGGGGTGACACAGCCTCAGCAGGCGAGATGGAACTCGCTCGGATGCTCGGATGTGAGCCGCGCCATATGATTGTATCCCACCCCCACAAAACACAGGCGACGCTTGAGCTGATGAAGGAGTACCGACCGTGGGCTTGGACGTTTGATGGGGAAGAAGAGCTGCATCGCGTAATACAGGCGGGCGCTGGGCGGGTGCCAGACGAGGGTTACGAGCCAACGGCCGTAGTAAGACTCAAGGCAAGACCTCCTCAAGCGAACAACCTTGGGGCGAACGTTACTAACGACCTTAGCGCTAAATTTGGGTGTGATGAAAACGAGGCTGTGAGACTTCTTGAATTAGCAAAGAAAGAAGGTATCTCAAAATTTGGTCTCTCGTTCCACGTAGGTACCCAGTGTTGCGATGCGGAAAACTATAGAACTGCGCTTGACTCGACTCTGCGGGTAATTGCGAGAGCAAAAGAGCTTGGCATTGAGGTCTCTGTCGTCGATATCGGCGGTGGCTTCCCAGATACTCGCAAAGCACTAGAGATGGGGACCACACAGGCAGACGTGATCCGGAAAGTGGGTGCAGTTGTTGCAGCATTCCGAGAACATGTGCGTACCCTAACAGGTGGCGACATATTCATCGTCGCTGAGCCTGGCAGAATTATCACAGATCGAGGCACGATAGTGACACCGGTCCTTAAGTGCTATGTAAGTGATAAGAATGAAACGATGACCAGCATCGTCATTGGAGACAGTAAGCGCCAAGGACTATCTGGAGCCAGCCATGACGCGCAGAATTGGGACCTGCGCGCAGTACCACGAGCAAAAAACGAAGATGGTAAGCTTCCACCTCTTTCACACCGCGGCCGCTTGTCTGCGCGAGTCTTCGGCCCAACGGCCTTTCCCTCAGACGAATTTATCCATCGGACGGAAGGTCCCTATCAAATTCCAGCGAATCTGGCTGAAGGTGATCACATTGCGGTTTATGCCACAGGGTCCTATTCCTTCAGTGCTGGCGCTATCGTTGGTGGTCTTGAGCCACCTGGGGTGATCCTTATGCTCCCTACTGGTGCGACTCGGTCACCGTGGTTCTCAAAGAACGAGATCTTCCTTAGAGAGCTTCGACGATACATCAACGACCGAAAGGAACTATCTGGGCCGGCGGAGCGCCCTGTCGCCTAAGTCTCCTCGTACAACGCGATCGGAATCGACGCTGCCCGCACTGGTCCCACCTCCTCAATTCCGCCCAATCTCGCCAAAGCCCGCAGGACTCACCACCACCCAAGTCACCCCCGCCGGCCGGCAATCTTGCGCGCCAGAGTAGTTTTACCGACCTGCCTAGGCCCGTAAACAATGAGGGCCTTGCTGGAACCTATCCCTGACACAACTTTAATTTCCAATATCCTCTCGTAGATGAGGCTGTTTCGGCGATCGTAATCCCAATTATCGAGCAATAATCGCGATCAGCGCAGTATTCTTACGGCTAAAAAAGTGTATCCGTTCACGGGTATATTTTTGTTCACAAATCAAAGGTGTTACGAGAACAATTTTTGCAGTCAGGCGAACGTTTCGTCGACAACGAGCCGATCGCTCGTTGACTGTTTTTGTGAACAGCTAGTTGTTTTCACCCCCGATTTACTCTCCTCCTTCACTAACGCTCCAGCGGACAAGCTGTAAATCGACCCCTGAAGGGTATGGTCGCATGGCGCATTTTTTCTACCGATGCCTGAACGGTTACAAAAAAGGAATCTATCAATTTTTTCAAAAATTATGGGGAAGCCCTGTGGCTCAGTCGCAAATTAAGCTGGTTGATAAGAATTGGAATTCGCTCTTCGCCTAAAAAGCAAATTTGCCCACTGTCCCGGAAGCACCTGCCACAAGAATTTAGGGAAGGGTTCTCTCACATCGTCCCGTTGAACTTTCCCCTCACCCTCACCTCCGCATGCCCCGGCTCAGCCCACTCATGACACAGATCAGCAATGTACCGGACCAACTCCCCCTCACGTACCCGTGGCGGAATAATAATTTCTTCAGCACCCCGCCGCTTCCCCTCAGCGCTTAAGTAAAACGCTCTCCACCCCTTTACCTCGTGCTCTACAAGAACATCGCGGCCATACACATCAAGTCGAAATATTCTGACTTCTTCATCAGTCATCACAATCTCGCCTACTCCCGCCCCGCCCTATCCACTACATGCCGCCAAGTCCCCAGACTTAAACCCCCGCGTAAACGCCTCCA